>CAMAVV010000136.1 GCA_945861815.1 Thermoflexus hugenholtzii JAD2 | reverse complement strand
ATGGTCCCGCGCCTCCATGATCATGCCCCAGATGGTCGGCCTCACTATTGCCGTCCATGATGGCCGGAAGCATGTCCCCGTCTTTGTTACAGAGGCAATGATTGGCCATCGCTTGGGCGAATTTGCCCCGACCCGCATCTTCCGCGGCCACTCCACCAGGGTTAGGCTCGAAGAAGCCGCCTCTGGCGAAGCTCCACCCGCTCGATAGCCGGTAAAAGGAACGAACGTGGAAGTTAAAGCAATTGGTAAGAACATCTCGGTTGCGCAGAAGAAGCTGCAGCCGATCATTGAGACGGTGAAGGGGAAGCCTGTTGCCGAGGCGCTCAAGATCCTGCAATTTCTGCCCATGCCGGTTGCCCAGGAAATCGCCAAGGTGGTCAAGTCCGCCGCGGCGAATGCCGAGAATAATATGAAGATGAATCCCGACACGCTCCGCATCGTGAGCATCACGGCGACCGAGGGCCTACGGCTCAAGCGGATGGATCCGATGTCTCGCGGTCGCGCCGGAAAAAAATTGAAGCGCCACAGTCATGTCGTCGTTGTGGTAGACGAGCGGGAGGCCTAGTTTGGGTCATAAAGTACATCCTGTCGGCTTTCGTCTGGGAGTCATTCGCGACTGGCAGGCGAAGTGGTTCGCCCAGAAGCCCTCGGCCTTCCGAGCCCTCCTGCTTGAGGACGTCGGATTCCGCAGGAACATCATGGGCAAATATCCTGACGCCGGCATCACGCGCGTGGAGATCGAGCGCGGCGCCCATGAGGTAATCGTGACGATCCACACGGCTCGCCCTGGCATCGTCATCGGCCGCGGCGGACAGCGCGTCGAAGAGATTCGAAAGGACCTGGAAGGCCGCAGTGGCAAAAAGGTTCGCATCAACATCGTGGAAGTGCGCCAGCCTGAGCTGGACGCCTATCTCGTCGCCCGGAACATCGCCGACCAGCTTGAGCGGCGTCTCTCGTACCGCCGTGCCATCAAGCAGGCGGTTGGCAGGACCCTTCAAGCCGGAGCTAAGGGCATCAAGGTCAACGTCGCCGGCAGGCTCGGCGGCGCTGAAATCGCCCGCCGCGATAAGGCCCATGAAGGCCAAGTCCCGCTGCACACCCTTCGCGCTGATATCGACTTTGGGATTGCCGAAGCCATGACAACCATGGGGAAGATCGGCGTGAAAGTTTGGATCAACAGGGGCATGGTGGCGAACACACGCAAAGAGACGGAAGCCGACCTGGCCGCTGGCGGCCTGGGAGCGCTCGAGCTTCGCGAAGAGGGGGCGCCGGTCAATGCTGCAGCCGAAAAGAACTAAATACCGCAAGGCCCACCGCGGCAAGATGCGCGGCACGGCCCATGCAGGCTTCACCCTGCATGAAGGCGACTATGGGCTAAAGGCGATGGAGTCTGAGTGGATTACCTCCCGCCAGATCGAGGCTGCCCGCAAGACCATCGCTCACTCCATCAAGCGCGGCGGTAATATCGTGATTCGCATCTACCCTGATAAGCCCGTCACGTCTCGTCCCCTGGAGACGCGCATGGGTGGCGGCAAGGGCGCCGTTGATCACTACATTGCAGTTGTGAAGCGCGGGCGCATCCTCTTCGAACTCATCGGCGTTGATGAAGCCACAGCGAAAGAGGCGATGAGGCTGGCAGCGGCCAAGCTTCCCATCAAAACCAAGTTCGTGACCCGCCATGAAGTTACGGTGGCGGCCAGTTAGGCAAAATCTATGCGTATCAAAGAAGTGCGGGCGTTTACAACGGAAAATCTCCAGGCGGAACTGGATGGAGTAAGCAAGGAACTCTTTAACCTGCGGTTCCAGAAGGCCACCCAGCAGCTCGCCGACACCAACGCCATGCGCAAGACGCGCAAAAAGGCCGCTCGAATCAAGACGGTGCTCCACGAACGCCAGCTCGCCAAGCGCGCCGCGAAGTGATAGGACAGCTATATGCAACAGCAAATTGAAGTAAAACCGATGATCAAAAAGCGCGTCGCTATTGTCGTCAGCGACAAGATGGACAAGACGCGCGTTGTGGCGGTGCAATGGTTCCGCAAGCATCCCATCTATGGCCGTGCTGTCCGCCGCAGGTCCAAGTTCAAGGTCCATGACGAGAAGAATGAAGCTCGCCGCGGCGACACCGTCCGCATCATCGAGACGCGCCCCATGTCTAAGGACAAGCGCTGGCGCATCATCGAAATAATCACCAGGGCCCCCATCGTCGAAGTGGCCCCTGGGGAGATCGACGCAGAGTTCCTGGCGACGCAGTTGAAGGCCGCCTCTGCGCCTTCTGCTCCCGCGCCCGCCGCTGAAGCGGCCCCTGCTGCCCCTGCGGCTCCGGTCACCGTGGCCGCGCCCGGCCCCGAAGCAGTGAAAAAGGGGAAAGCCAAGACCGCCGAAGCCGGCGCTGAACCCAAACCGAAGGCAAAGAAGGCTCTGAAGGCCGCGGCTGCCGAGGAAAAGGCCCCCGCAAAGAAGCCTGCCCGCAAGAAGAAGACCGAGGAGTCCGAGAAGTGATTCAGCCTTACACCAGGCTCAACGTGGCTGATAATTCCGGTGCCCGTGTGGTGATGTGCATCAACATCCCCGGCGCCAGCAGGCGCCGCTATGCCAACATCGGCGATACCATCGTCTGCGCCGTCAAGGAGGCCCAGCCCCAGGGCCAGGTCAAGGATGGCGAAGTCGTCAAGGCCGTCGTCGTTCGCACCACGCGTCCTATCCGCCGTGACGATGGCTCCTTCATCCGCTTCGATGACAATGCCGCTGTGCTCATCAAGGACGATAGCACTCCCGTCGGCACACGCATCTTCGGCCCCGTCGCCCGCGAACTCCGCGAGCGAAACTTTATGAAAATCATCTCCCGGGCCCCAGAGGTACTGTAGGACTGTCATGAAGATCCATAAGAACGACCAAGTGCTCGTCACTCGCGGCAAAGACGCTGGGAAGCGTGGCAAAGTATTGCAGGTCTTCCCGGATAGAAATGCCGTGACTATCGAATCGGTGAATATCGTGAAGCGCCACATGAAGCAGAACCCGAACCTTAAGCAATCAGGCATCATCGAGCGGCCCGCGCCGATCTCGGTGGCCAATGTCATGGTGATCGCGCTGAGCAACAACAAGCCATCGCGGGTCGGCTATAAGCTGGTCAAAACGCAAGAGGGCGGAACGGCCCGCGTGAAAAAGGTACGCATATGCAGAACGACGGAAGAAGAACTGCCGTAGAGGGCCAGGCCGGGGGCGGCAAGCCCAAGGCTGCAGGCGGACAGGACGCGGCAGAAAAGAAGCCGCGCGAGAAGAAGCCGGGCAAGGCCCCGGAGGTTGCCATGCGTCCTCCGAAGGCTGAGAAGGCTGAGAAACCGGCCGCTGCTGAGGCTCGTGCCCAAAAGCCTGAGGGCGAAAAGGCCCCCGCCAAGGGGAAAGAGCAGCCGAAGAGAGTCCAGGTCAAGGCGCCGGAAGGCCCTGTCTTCCAGCTCCCGCCGAACTATGTGCCCCGCCTTAAAGAGCGCTTTACGAAGGAAATCATCCCTCAGTTGATGAAGGATTTCTCTCTTAAGAATGTGATGGAAGTGCCCTCCGTGCGCAAGGTCGTCATCAACATCGGCATGGGCGAGGCCCTGGAGAACGCCAAGGCTATGGAGAATGCCGTTCGCGATGTGGCCACCATCACCGGCCAGCAGCCCGTCGTCACCAAAGCCAAGAAGTCCATCGCAAACTTCAAGATTCGCAAGGGACAGAGTATCGGCGTCATGGTCACCCTGCGCGGTCCCCGCATGTATGAGTTCCTCGACCGGTTCATCAACGTGACCATCCCCCGTATCCGCGACTTCCGCGGCCTGCCCAACCGGGGCTTCGATGGCCGCGGCAACTACACCATCGGCTTGCGGGAACAGTCAACTTTTCCTGAGATCGATTTCAATAACATCGACAAAATCCGCGGGATGCAGATCACCATTGTGACCTCGGCCAAGAATGACCAGGTCGCCAGGCAGTTGCTGGTGCTGATGGGCTGGGCCTTCTCCAAAGAGGGACGGCCGAAAGACGCGGCGGCATAGCCGAAGAGAGTTGGAGGCGTAGTGCATGGCAAAAACGAGCAAGATCGAGAAGTGGAAACGGCAGGCGATAAAGCCGAAGCATAAGGTCCAGGCCCATAGCCGGTGTGCGCTGTGCGGCAGGCCCCGGGCCTATATCCGCCATTTCGGCATGTGCCGCATCTGCTTTCGTACATTAGCCCTTCGGGGCGAGATCCCTGGGGTTCGCAAGGCAAGCTGGTAGGCGAGATCGCCCCAGGAAGGTGAGGAACGACAGTGTCAATGACCGACCCAATCTCAGATATGCTGACCAGGATCCGGAACGCCGGGATGAGCAGGCGCTCTTCGGTTACGGTGCCCCATTCCAAGATCAAGGTGACTATCGCCCAGATCTTGAAGGACGAGGGCTTCGTGCGCGATGTGAGCGTTGTGCGCAGTGGCGCGCATAAGGGCATCAAGCTCTTTCTTATCTATAAGGACAAGACCCAGTCGGCCATCACGGGCCTGGAGCGCGTCAGCAAGCCGTCGCTCCGGATCTACGCAGGCCGCGGCGAAGTGCCGCGCGTCTATGGCGGCATCGGCACGGCCATCGTGTCTACCTCCAAAGGCGTCATGACCGGCAGGCAGGCGTGGAAAGAAAAGATCGGCGGCGAAGTCTTGTGCATCATCTGGTAACGGTTCACACCACGCGAACTTCTGGAGTACTGCAATGTCTCGAATAGGAAAACTTCCGGTGACCGCCCCTAAAGGCGTCGATGTCAAAGTCGATGGCCGCACGGTCACCATCAAAGGCCCCAAGGGGACTTTGACAAACAGCTTTAACGATCAGTTGGTCGTTGAGGTGAAAGACGGCGTCATCGTCGTGAAGCGTTCCAGCGATGAGAAAAACGTGCGCGCTCTTCACGGCCTCACCCGCGCCCTGATCAATAACATGGTCATCGGCGTCACCCAGGG
>CAMAVV010000135.1 GCA_945861815.1 Thermoflexus hugenholtzii JAD2 | reverse complement strand
AACAAAAAAGGAGGTCAGAAAAATTTCCCATGTAGGGGCGCAGGGCATGTGCCCTGGGTTGTACACCAACCCAACATGAGTCCGGGCTCTTTCCCTCGCCTCTCAGGTCGAAGATTCCGGTCTTCCGGAAAGTAGGGATTAAGGGAGAGGTTTCCCCTACGCCTTCACGGGCTGGTTGTACTTCGCCCGCAGGTCCTTCTTCGAAATCTTCCCCATCGGGTTGCGCGGGATCTCGTCAATGAAGATGACCGATTCCGGCTTCTTGAAGCTCGCCAGCCGGGTGCGGCACAGTTCGATGATCTCGGCCTCCGTCACGTCGTGGCCTGTCTTCTTCACGACGCAGGCTCGAACGCGCTCGCCCCATTCGGTGTCCGGCACACCGATGATTGCCACATCCTCGACAGCCGCGTGCTCGAGGATGCAATTCTCGACTTCCTCGGGGGAAATCATCTCGCCGCCGCGCTTGATGATGTCCTTGGCGCGCCCGGCGAGGAAGATATACCCGCCATCGTCCTGATAGCCCAGGTCGCCTGTGTGGAGCCATCCGTTCTTATCGATAGTCGTGGAGGTCGCCTTCTCTTGCTTCCAGTAACCCTTCATGATCCGCCCGCCCTTGGCCACGATCTCGCCGACCTGGCCATTGGGCACAAGCGTGCCGTCTTCGCCCATGATGCGCACTTCCACATCAGGCAACGGCTTGCCGATGGAGCCCAGGCGCTTCATCTTGACCTCGCGCTCCGCAGGCGTCCCTTCGATCACATGGTCCTCGGGGCCAAGCATCGTGATCGTCGCCGCCGACTCCGTCTGCCCGAAGGCGTTGATGAACCGTGACTTGGGGAACTCGTGGATGGCGCGCTTGATCACTTCCAGGGGCATAGGCGCTGCGCCGTAGGTGATGACCTTCAGCGAGCTGAGGTCGTACTTCTTAAAGCTGGGGTGGTCCATCAATTGCTTTAGCATCGTCGGCACCATCATTGCTCTGCCGACCTGGTGCGTCTGCACGAGCTTCATCCAGTCTTCCGCCTCGAATTGGCGCTGGACAACAAGGGTGCGCCCGCCATAAATGGCCGCCATCACGGCTTGGATGCCGGCGATGTGGTACATCGGGACCGTCAGGATATTCTTCTCCTCCACATCAGGCTCGGCGGGGGTGACGTTGTTGGTGACATACTCGGAGAAGTTGCGGTGGGCGAGCATAACGCCCTTCGGCTTGCCAGTGGTTCCCGCGGTGAACATCAGGATCGTCAAGTCTGCCTCGTCGGTGTCGGTGAAGACCTCGTCCTCTGCCGCGCCTGCGATCACTTTCTCGTACTCATGCCAGCCCTTGTTGTGCTTCCCAAGGCCGATGTAATGCTTCACATTCGGCAGCTTGCCCTTGATCTCCTCGAAGACCGGATAGTAGCGCTCGCCCGCAAGGGCCACCGTCGCGCCGGAGTCTTGAATCATGAACTCGATCTCGTCGCCCCTGGCGCGGAAGTTCAAAGGGACGTAGATCGCGCCGACCTTTGCGCAGGCGAAGTAGGTCTCCAGGCACTGGTTCGTGTTCACGTCGCAGTAAGCGACGCGGTCGCCCTTGGCGATGCCCATGCCTTGAAGCGCGTTCGCCAGCCTGGTCGAGCGCGTCTGCAAGTCAGTGAAGGTGTACTGCTTCTCTTCGAAGATGATGGCGGCGCGATCTGGGGCGATGGCGCTCGTCACCATCAGGAACTCAGTCGTATTCATTCAAGACTCCTCCGGTGGATGGCGTATCTCTTTTTCTTGCCCCCTCTCCTGCTTTGACCCCGTATCCTCGGGGCTTGATGGGAGAGGAATGAAAGGAGAGGGTGACTTCTTCTCGTCGGTTTCTTCATGCCACTATCCCGGCGAGCCGGGAGGCCAGTGTGCGTTCGATATCGAGACCTTGGGCGAGCGTCGTATCCATGCCGCGGCGGACAGCCTCTTTGGCGAAGGCAAGCGCCTGATGCGGCAGCCCGGCCATCTCATCGGCCAAGCGCTGTGCGTCTGCAAAGATGGTGTCCTTTGGCGAAAGGCGATTGACCAGTCCGGTGCGCTTCGCCTCTGCCGCCTCGATGGTTCGCCCCGTCAGCAACGCCTCCATCGCACGCGGCAGCCCAACCATGCGGGGCATCGTCTGCGTGCCTCCGGCGGCAGGAATCATCCCGAGGCCCGTTTCCGGCAGGCCGAACTTCGCCTCAGGCGATGCGATGCGGATATCGCAGCAGAGGGCGATCTCGATGCCGGAGCCAAGGCAATAGCCGTGGATAGCGGCGATGAGCGGCTGGCGTAGCGAGAGGAAACGCTGCCAGACGTCCCGCTCGAAGCGTACCTGGCGCGCGATGGCCTGGGACGGCGCGGTCCCAAACTCTGTGAGATCCGCCCCTGCGCAGAAGGCCTTCTCGCCCGCGCCGCGAAAGACGGCAACGCGCACATCGGTATCGGACCCGATAAGGCCAAGCGCCTCATACAGCTCGTCGCGCATCTTGACGTTGTAGGCGTTGAGCACGCGCGGGCGGTTCAGCGTCACCCAGGCAACGCCGCCCGACTTCTCTAAGATGATGGTCTCGAATGCGCTCATTTCAAAAACCCCTCTCCTCGAAGATTCCGGTCTGCCGGAACCACGGTGGGAGAGGAATGACAAGGAGAGGGGGAACTGTGTTTCTTATTGTTCATCATCGCCCTGCGAAGTTCGGCGACCGCTTCTCCAGGAAAGATTTGAGTCCCTCGGCGCGGTCATGGGTCGTATGCAGGAGGACGGCGAGGTCGGCTTCCAGGCGAAGGCCCTGCTCCAGGGTCATGTCCATCCCCTTGGCCGTTGCCTCTTTCACATAGTTCGCTGCGATGGGCGCTATGGCCGCCAGCTTTGCCGCAAGCGCCTTCGCCTGGGTCAGCACGTCGCCGGCAGGGGCTACATCGTTCACCAAGCCAAGCTCCTTCGCCTCGCTAGCCGAGATGCTTTTCCCAGTCAGGATGAGTTCGAGAGCGATGGCGCGAGGGATGAAGCGAGGGAGGCGTTGTGTGCCGCCGTCCCAGGGGATGTGGCCGTGGAGGATCTGGTCGATGGCGAAGCGCGCCTTGTCGGAGGCGATGCGGAGGTCGCAGGCGAGGGCGACTTCCAAACCCTGGCCGATGGCGTCGCCGTTCAGCGCGGCGATAAGGGGCTTTGGGATGGCGGCCAGCGCGTCCGTTACTCGCCGTTCCCTGAATTCTTCCTGGCCTGCCGGCTGCCGCGCCGATGGGTCGGTGATGCTGAAGTGACGCCCGCTCCCGGTGACGATGGCCACATAGACCGAATCGTCTTCCACAACGGCGCGGCACGCCTCGCGCAACTCCGCCGCCATCGTCTCATCGATGGCGTTGCCAACGTCGGGTCGGTGCAGCGTGATGGTCGCCACATGGCCCTGTGTTTCGTAGAGAACAAAGCGTCGCGTCATGCTCTTTTTTGGCCGCAAAAATCTCTTTCAGCGCGGTTGTGAGAGGCGGCACAAATAATAGTCGCCACCTGGAGCAGTGTCAAGGTAAAAACAGCGCGCGGAGATGCGGGCGATGCAGGTTGCGAAACGCCTTAGTTTTCGAAGCGAACAAAGATCGTCTCGACGGCATCCCATCGGAACTGTGTCGCCTTCGTATCCTTCGGTACTTCAAAGAGGGCCCATCCCGTGACGCCGAACTCCTTCTGGATATCGAAGGGCCCCCACACCCAGGTGTAGAGTCCTTCGTTGTTGGGCACGTTCGGCGCAAGTTCGCGATTCTTGAACGGGTCGATCGAGAGGAACTCTTTCCCATCCTTATCGAGGAGGCGGTAGGACTTATCGTCGACGTTCATTGCGATTTGGGTCGACTTGTCATTGCGAATCGTGATGGAGACCACCGCGAGCTTCATGTCCGGGCTCGACGGCTTTACCCGGTAGTAGGTGGCGACGTTATCCTTCGTCTCGCCATAATAGACGGCGTCCTTGAGCGTCACCTCATAGACCACCAGCGACATGTTGTTGCCTCGCTGGGAGCCTAAGATGCCTTTGGGCTTGTCTGATCCGCAGGCGGTAACGACAAGGGTAGCGACGGAAAGGAGGGTAAAGAGGATACCGAATTTGGTTTTCATAGTGTAAAGCACTCGCGAGATTGTATCGTAATTTTTTCGGTCTGCATATTCATGATACGCATGTATCTCTAGTAACGGTTTGTCACTCCTTAATAGAAAAGGCCCCTCGGCAGAGGGGCCTCACCAGGAAAAACGACCTGAGAACAGGTCACTACAACATCAGCAGAGTCCCAAGTCCATTCCACAATCTCGAACTTGGTTCAAAACTAATTATAAGACGGTTGTAGTGGCGTGTCAATACGTTTTGCTTGGCTAAGCAAGTAGTGCCTTCAATCAGGTGGACACTACGCCTCTTATTCCCTATCATCGCCTCCTTGAACAACTCTGAGCGAGGTGTCCCATGCGACTCAAAGGCAAGGTGGCGATTGTGACTGGCGCGGGCAGCGGCATCGGGCGCGGCATCTGCCTGCGCTTCGCCGAAGAAGGGGCGCGCATCGTCGCCGCCGACTACCAGGAAAAGGGGAACGAGGAGACGGCCAGGCTCGTTCGAGAAAAGGGTGGCGAAGTTGTCACGGTCACAGGCGATGTCTCGAAGCGCGCCGAAGTCCAGCGTATCTTTGCCCGCGCCCTCGACCACTACAAGGGCTATGACATCCTCATCAACAATGCCGGCATCCTCACCAACGGCTCCATCCTCGAGCTCACAGAGGAGGCCTGGGACAAGGTGATTGCCGTCAACCTCAAAAGCATGTTCCTCTGCACGCAAGAGGCGGCGAAGTACTGGGTGGCAAACAAGCGCCCAGGGAAGATCGTGAATAGGGGCTCTGTGAATTCAGAGTTCGCAGTGCCGGGACATCCGCACTATTGCGCATCCAAGGGCGGCGTGAAGATGTTCACCAAGGCCGTCGCGCTGGAGCTGGCGCCCCATGGGATCAACGTCAACGCCATCGGCCCCGGC
>CAMAVV010000134.1 GCA_945861815.1 Thermoflexus hugenholtzii JAD2 | reverse complement strand
GGTGACGCCTTCGACGTGGCCATCACGGGTGTGAGGAACGGTGACCTTGTGCGGCACGTTGCGCTCGAAGGGCTTGCCGCGGGCCTTGGCCATCATGCGCGCCGTGGTGATGGAGGTTCCAGAGGGCGCATCCACTTTCGTTTCGTGGTGCAGCTCGATAATCTCGGCGTAGTCGGCGTGCTTCGCGGCAATCTGGGCCAGGTGCATCATCAGGACGCCACCCAGCGCAAAGTTAGAGGCGGCCATGCCACCAACGTTGTGCTTTACCGCGATTGCCTCCAACTCTTTCACGGCGGCATCGGAGAGGCCAGTGGTGCCGACGACGAAGGAGAGGCCCTTTTGCGCAGCGGCGCGCACGGCGGGGAGGACCGCATCGGCGGTGGAGAAATCGACGAGGACATCGGCCTTTATGCGGCCAGCCAACTCCTCGACGGACTTGGCGAGGGCGATCTCGCTGGGCATGCCGGGGATAAGAACACGGTCGTTTTTGGCCATGATGTCAGCGCCGCCAACGACAGCGGTCTCAGGGCCTTTGCCAAGGCCGGCGCACATCGCCTGGCCCATCTTGCCAAGGGCGCCGTTGACGATAACGTTGATTGGAGACATACGTATGAATCCTTAGAGAAAACAGAGGGATATTATACCGTAAGAGAGGACGGAAGAGGTGCAGGAGGGTCACAAAAGCCGCCGCCTCTCTCCGTTAAAGGAAGCACCCTTGCGAGGGGTTGACCGTGGTGCTACTGTACGCCCCTGAGACAAATCACCGAATAGGCGCAGGAGGCCACGATGAGCTTAGCAGTAGGTGCGGGCAAGTATGGATTAAAGGTCGGCATACCTCATATCAAGTCGATCGGCGCCCTCGCTTTTGGCCCTGAGAGCATCTTATTTGCGGCGGACAACGCCGGGGCAACGATCTTTGCACTCGATGTTCACGATAACGATGCGGCGCACTCGATGCGCCCCGTCAACGTCGAGAATCTCGACACGCGCTTGGCAGCATATCTCGGCTGCTCACGAGACGACCTCTTTATCCGAGATTTGGCGGTGCACGCAGCGTCGCAAAACGTCTATCTCTCCGTGATGCGGGGGAGCGGGGCCTCTTCTGTGCCTGTCCTAATCAAGCTCGGGGCGAATGGAGTCCTTGCGGCTGTCTCGCTCGAGAACATCCCCTTCGCGCAAACTGCGGTCGAAAAGGCGCCCTCGGAGGAGGACGCGCGTTTGGATGGCCGCGTTCTTCCTACGAACAGCAAAGAAGGCGAACTTAGGGAGATTCCCGGCGGCAGCCTGCGGCTGGCACGAGAGAAGCTTCGGACTGTTACAGTGACGGACATGGCCTTTGTTGACGGCGTTCTGCTCGTGGCAGGCGCGTCGAACGAAGAGTTTTCCTCCTCCCTTCGCCGCATCCCCTTCCCCTTCGGCGGGCACACACAGATGCATTCACTCGAGATATTCCATGTCTCCCACGGCAAGTACGAGACCGCTTCGCCGATCCGCAGCTTCGTGCCCTTTGCGGACAACAACAGCATCCTGGCGAGCTACACCTGCACGCCGATCGTTCACATATCCGTGAAAGACGCCGGGGCTGGCACGCAGATCAAGGGCAAGACGGTCGCGGAGCTTGGCGCGCGAAATACGCCGATAGATATGGTGTCCTACAAGCTGAACGGCGAGGAATTCCTGCTCGTCTCCAACGCTCGCCACCCGCTGATGAAGATCGCCGGGAAGGACATCGAGCAGCAGGAACCGCTCACGCAGCCGAAAGAGCCGCTAGGCGTGCCTCGGAAGAATCTGCCGCACCAAGGCGTCAGCAAAATGGCGAACCTGGATGCGGGACATGTCGTGATGATGCAACAGGACGACTCAGGGAATCTCCACCTCCGGTCATACCGCGCCTCAGATCTTTGAGCACATCGCGCAACCTTGAGCTGACCTGGTCGGAGCACAGGGGGCATATATGCCTCCATGTTCGCGGCTGGACAGATGCAGAACTTCGCGAGCTGCACAGCGCCGGTGCGGCAGGACTGCGCCATCTGACAGCGATCTTGCCAACCGAGTTCGTCAACGCTGTGACGAAGTTTGACGCGCTTCAGCCCCTCGCCGGTCAGTTCGACGTTGCTGGTGACACGCTTCGGTTCATCCCGCGATTCCCCTTTCTCGACGGGATGAGCTATTCCCTGCTCGTCTATCAGGCGAATGGAGAGAAGCGCGGGCCCAGCTTTGAAGAGTGGCGTATCCGACGACCGGCCCTGAACACTGCGCCGACGACGCGTGTTGCGGCGATCTACCCCACCGCAGAGGAGTTGCCGCTCAACCTGTTGAAGTTCTATGTTCACTTTTCCAGTCCCATGAGCACGGGAAAGGCCCTCCGCTCAGTCCAGGTTCATCGGGAGGATAACGGCAAGGCGCTTGAGGATGTCTTTGTTGTGATGGACGAGCTATGGGACCCTGAGCGCCGCCGTCTCACCCTGTTGCTCGACCCAGGACGGATCAAGCGCGGGCTTGCTCCGCATGAGGAGGCCGGCTATCCCTTGATCGAAGGGGTTCGAGTCGTTCTTCACGTTGATGCGACGTTCCTCGACGCATCCGGCAGGCCGCTGCAGGCACAGGCGGAGCGACGCTATGCGATAGGAGCGCCGTTACGTGTTCGGGTTGATCCAAAGGCGTGGCGAGTTCACAGCCCAGCCGCCAAGTCGAAGGAGCCGCTCACGGTAGAGTTCGACCGGCCGTTGGACCACGCCCTTCTTCAGCATTGTCTTTGGGTCCGCGATATGAGCGGTGCACCGCTCCCCGGGCAGGGTTCCATTGGTCCACGCGAACGGTTTTGGCGATTTGAGCCGGAGTCACCTTGGAGTGAAGGGCAGTACGCAATCACCGCCGATCCCCACCTAGAGGACCTGGCTGGCAACTCTCTTGTGCGCGTCTTTGACAGAGACCTGGAGCGGGCCGAGGACACGCCAGCCGACGCGCGGCCCGTCGAAATCTCCGTCACTTGCTCCGCATAGAGGCAGCACCTCATAGCAGGGATAAAACGCTCACCGCAGATGTAGGCGAAGGCTACAAAAAAGAAGCCCCCCGATTTCGGGGGGCTTTGCGCTTTTCTTAGCGGGGTCCGCGGTCGCGGTAGGGAGGCCTGTCACCGCCGCGCGGTGGGCCGCCGGGGCCGCGTGGGCCGCGGTCTTCCCGGGGAGGGCCAGCATCGGAGACGCGAGCGCCGGAGCTTTGAAGGCCTTCGGAGAGGGCGCGCTTGGAGAGGTTGATGCGGCCCATGCGGTCGAGTTCCGTAACCATCACTGTGATCTCGTCGCCGACCTTCACCACATCCTCGACGCGATTCACGCGCTCGGTGGAGAGCTCACTGACATGGACGAGGCCCTCTTTGCCGGGCAGAACTTCAACAAACGCGCCGAAGGTCATTATGCGCGTGACTTTGCCGGTGTAGATGGCGCCGACCTCGACGTCGCGGGTGAGGCCTTGAATGATCTCGATGGCTCGGCGAGAGCCCTCTTCGCTGGGCGAGCCGATGAAGACGGTGCCGTCGTCCTCGATGTCCACGGACGCGCCGGTCTGGTCGATGATGGAGCGAATCATCTTGCCGCCGGGGCCGATGACCGCGCCGATCTTCTCCGGGTTGATGGTGATGCGCGTCATGCGCGGGGCGTACTTGCTCATCTCCGTGCGGGGCTGGGCAATGGTCTGATGCATCTTGTCCAGGATGAACATGCGGGCTTCGTGAGCCTGGGCAAGCGCCTCGGTGAGGATGTCCATAGTGAGGCCTTTGATCTTAATATCCATCTGCAGGGCCGTGACGCCTTTGGCAGTGCCTGCGACCTTGAAGTCCATATCGCCGAGGTGGTCTTCGATGCCCTGGATATCGGTCAGCACCTTGTACTTTTCGCCCTCTTTGATGAGGCCCATGGCGATGCCGGCAACGGGGGCCTTGATGGGCACGCCGGCGTCCATGAGGGAGAGGGTGCTGCCGCAGACGCTCGCCATGGAGGTGCTGCCGTTGGAGCTGAGCACCTCGGAGACGAGGCGGATGGTATAGGGGAACTCTTCTTCAGTGGGGATGACGGCGAAGAGGGCGCGCTCGGCGAGCGCGCCGTGGCCGATCTCACGACGGCCTGAGCCGCCGATGCGCTTGGCTTCGCCCGTGGAGTAGGGAGGCATGTTGTAGTGATGCATGTAGCGTTTCTCTTCTTCAACGCCGATGCTATCGAGCTTCTGCTTTTCGCCCATGGAGCCAAGGGTGGTGATGGTGAGGACCTGAGTCTGGCCGCGGCTGAAGAGGCCGGAGCCGTGGGTGCGAGGAAGCAGGCCTACCTTCGAGGAGATCGGGCGAATCTCCTTGGTGTTGCGACCATCAGGGCGGAGGCCGCGCTCAATGATTGAGCGGCGAACTTCCGCCTTCTCACGCTCGTCGATGGCCTCTTCGATGAGGTCGGGCGGGAACTGCTCGCCAATCTTGGCCTTGATGTCTGCCTTCAGGTCGGCAAGGCCTTTCATCTCTTGTTGTTTCGTGACGGGCTTGAACATAAAGGTGTCTAAGCGATTGCCGAAGTGCTTGGCGACAAGCTGCTCAAGCTCGTGGGGGACCTTTTTCTCTTCGCCGAAGGCGAATTTGGCCTTGCCAAGGGCGTGATCCATCTCTTCGATAAGTTCGACGACCTCTTTATTAACGATCTGGGCCATCTTTAAGGCTTGCAGGATGATCTCTTCTGAGACTTCGCTGGCTCCGGCCTCCACCATAACGATGGCATCCTTGGTGCCCGCGACAACGATATCGAGGTTGCTCTTTTCGAGCTGTTGGAACGTAGGGTTCACCACAAGCTGGTGGTCGATATAGCCGATGCGGACGCCGCTAACCGGACCATGGAAGGGGATGTCCGAGACGGCAAGAGCGGCAGATGCGCCGATGATGGCCAGGATGTCAGGGTCGTTTTCCTGGTCGGCAGAGAGGGTAGTGATGATGATCTGGATGTCGTTGCGGAGGCCGTTGGGAAAGAGGGGGCGCAGGGG
>CAMAVV010000133.1 GCA_945861815.1 Thermoflexus hugenholtzii JAD2 | reverse complement strand
GTCGCTGCCCATAAGGGCTTCATCTTTGGTTTAGACCGCCTGCTTGGTCTCTAGGAGTTTTCGATGAGTATTGTCGTTTCGTTGGTCGGCGCGACTGGTGCGGTTGGCGCTCAGTTCCTCAAGATCCTCGAACAGCGCAAGTTCCCCATGAGGAAGCTGCGCCTCTACGCCACAAAGCGCTCCGCTGGCTCAAAAATACGGTTCCGAGGAGAAGACCTGACCGTCGAAGATACGGACCCCGCGAAGGCCTTCCTTGGCGCAGACATCGTCTTCGTCTCCGCGACCACCGCCGCCTCCGCCGATTATTGCCCTGCCGCCGCTCGCGTTGGCGCGGTAGCTATTGATGACAGCTCGGCATTTCGCCTCGATCCCAAAGTGCCCTTGGTGGTGCCTGAGATTAATGCGAACGATTTGCAGTGGCACAAAGGCATCGTCTCGACGCCAAACTGCACCACTGTGCCGCTGGCGATGGTTCTCCACGCTCTGCGCCAGGCCAGCCCCATCCGCCGAGTCGTCGTTGATACCTACCAGGCTGTCTCCGGCACTGGCTCTGCCGCCGTTCGCGAACTGACCGACCAGACCCGCGCCGCCCTTGCAGGCGGAAAGATCGAGAAGTCGGTCTATCCTCATCAGATCGCCTTCAACCTCATCCCGCAAGTGGACACCTTCCGCGAGGACGGCTATACCAAGGAAGAGTGGAAGATGCAGGAGGAGACGCGGAGGATTTTAGGCCTGTCCGGCCTTCTCTTCTCCGCCACCTGCGTTCGCGTCCCCGTCTACCAAGCGCACAGCATGGCTGTCCACATCGACTTCGAGCGCCCTGTCGAGCCAAAGCAGGCCCGTGTTCTCCTTTCGGAGATGCCCGGCGTCAAGCTCGTCGACAATCCTGAAAAAAGCCTCTATCCCTTACCGATCCAGGCCGCCGACACCGACGACGTCCTCGTCGGGCGCATCCGCAAAGACACCTCGAACCCTACGGGGCTTGTATTGTGGCTATCGGCTGATAACCTACGCAAAGGCGCGGCGCTCAACGCCGTGCAGATCGCTGAAGAGCTCGTTCGCCGCAACCTCCTCGGGAAGAGATAGCGGGCATCTGTTGCACGGGCGTTGCGCCCTTTTGGTCTGGAGGCCTCTATGCGTGACCTTGGCCGCCTGATTACTGCGATGGTGACGCCCTTCGATAAGAAGGGACAGGTCAACTACGCCCAGGCTAAGCGTCTTGCTAAAGCCCTCCTCGCCTCCGGCAGCGACGGCCTTGTCGTCTCCGGCACCACCGGCGAATCGCCCACCCTCACTAAAGATGAGAAACTGAAGCTCTTCGCCGCCGTTCGCCAGGCCATCGGCAAAAAGGTCACCCTTATCGCCGGCACCGGCTCCAACAACACTCAGGAGAGCATCGACTTTACCCACAAAGTAGAGAAGCAGGGCATCGCCGACGCCGTTTTGGTCGTCGTCCCCTACTACAACAGGACGACTCAAGACGGTGTCTATGCCCATTTCAAGGCCATAGCCCAAAGCACCAAGCTGCCGTGCATCCTCTATAACGTGCCCACGCGCACCGTCACCAACATGGCTGTAGAGACGACGATTCGCCTGAGCGCCATCCCCAACATCATCGGCATCAAAGAGGCCGCACCTGACGTGAAGCAGGCCGAGGCAATCATCAAGGGGGTCACGCGCAAAGACTTCCGAGTCTGGAGCGGCGACGACGGTAATACGCACGCCATCGTCTCGGCGGGCGGCTATGGCGTCGTCGCAGTGGCCTCACACCTGGTTGGCAAGCAGATGAGGGAGATGATCGAGCGCGATATAAAGGGCGACCAGGCTGGCGCGCAGGCTATCCACGACCGCCTCACGCCCATCTTCAAGGACCTCTACGTGGTCCCGAACCCCATCCCCATCAAATACGCCATGAACTATCTAGGCTTTGACGTTGGCGGCTTGAGGCTGCCCCTCTTCGAGATCGATGAAAAGAATGCCGCAACCGTGCGCGACGCTTTGGCGAAAGTGACCATTGACCTGCCGCTGAAGAAGAAGGCTCGCTAGCCTTTTCGCTTGCCCTTCTTCACTGTCACCAGCGGCGCAACCTCTATCGTCTCCTCGCGCCGAGGGCCGATGGAGATCAGCTTCATCGGCACGCCGACGAGCTTTTCTATCCGCTTGATATAGGCCTTCGCATTCTTGGGCAGCTTGCTGAAGTCCCGCAGGTGCGATGTCGGCTCCATCCAGCCGGGCAGCTCTTCGTAGACGGGCTTGCAGAGGCGCAAGTGGTGCAGGTTCGCCGGGAAGTGGTTCACCACCTTACCCTCTATCGTGTAGCCCGTGCAAATCTTCACTGATTTGAAGTCGTCCAGCACATCAAGGCGTGTGATTGCGCCTGCCGTCATGCCGTTGATGCGCGCGCTGTACTTTCCAGCCACGGCGTCGAACCAGCCGCAGCGCCGCGGCCTGCCCGTCGTCGTGCCGAACTCGTGGGCGCGCTCGCGGATGCGATTGCCCGTTGCGTCCAGCAGCTCCGTGGGGAACGGCCCTGTGCCCACGCGCGTCGTGTAGGCCTTGAAGATGCCCAGGACACAATCGATAGCCCGCGGGCGGAGGCCTGCGCCAGGGTACACCCCGGCGGCGATGGTTGAGGATGATGTGACAAAGGGATAGGTGCCGAACTCCACGTCCAGCAGCGCGCCTTGTGCCCCTTCGAAGATGACCGTCTTCCCTTTGTCGAGCGCGTCGTTGATGAGGTCTTCCGTCGGACAGACATATTTTGCGAGACGCTCGACGAGCTTGCGGCACCAGGCGTAGAGCGCTTCGTACGAGACGGGCTTCTCGCCGTAGTGCTGTAGTTGGCTGTTCTTTCCCTCCACCGCTATGCCCAGTCGCGAGGCAAGCTGGTCCGGGTCCAGGAGGTCGCCTACACGGATGCCGATGCGCCCCACCTTGTCCTGGTACATGGGGCCGATGCCCCGCTTCGTCGTCCCTATCGCATCGTCGCCTCGCGCCTTTTCTTCCAGCCCGTCCAGCTGGATGTGGTACGGCAGCACCACGTGCGCCTTATCGCTGATGCGCAGGCGGCTCATGTCGATGCCGCTCTTTTCTAAGCTGTCGACTTCTTTGGCAAGCGATTCCAGATTCACCGCGACGCCATTGGCGATGACGCAGATGACGCCTTTGGCGAAGATGCCCGAAGGCACAAGGTGCAGGCCGAACTTCCCGTGGTTGTTGATGACCGTGTGGCCCGCGTTGTCTCCCCCGGCATAACGCACGACCATGTCGGCCTTTTGGGCCACCATGTCGACGATCTTCCCTTTTCCTTCGTCGCCCCAGTGGGCGCCGACGACGATTATTGAAGGCATGTGTTCACCACGGTCAAGTTTCAAAGGGCAGACGAAAGTATATCAGAGGCGTGCGGGGCCTGGAAAGAGGCGCGAAAGGAGAAAATCGCTGCCTAGGTCGTCTTCGAGCGAAGCACTGGCGGAGTCGTCGGCCAGTCGCTGCCGCCGCGAGGCTCAAGCGAGACGACATACGTGTAATAGGGCGCAGCCGAGTAAGGCATCTGGAAGAGCCATGCTGCATAGCCGTCAGCGATGGTGCGGAAGGAGCCCAAGCTCACGACCTTCTTCTCGGAGGTTACAAGCCAGAGTTGGTAGGCGTAGCCCTCCACTGGCGGCTTCAGGCCGGTCACCATCATCATCGCGCGGAGCGTTGAGTCATCCAGGAAGAGGCTAGCCTTTACGGTCGGCGAACCGTCAGTCCCGTCGAACCGAACGGCCTTGATTTCAGGCGCTGTGGCGAAGGCTAAGGCGTCCCACTGCCTGCGCACCACGCTGGCGAGCTGCACGTTTTCTTCCTTAACACCGTTCACACTCGTCGATACTGTGGCATTCTACGATTCCAGTTCCTCGACGCGTGCGGACACGGCGGCATTCTGCGCCGCCAGCTGCTGGATCCGCTCCTCCGTCCGGTCGTCCTGGCTTGTGATGCGGTTGAGGCGCACCGTCTGAGTGATGCTCCAGCCCAGCAGCAGGGCGATAAGCGCCGCCATTGCTGTTCCAAAGACAAACGGCCGTTTGCTGAAGGCGTCAAGCCATCCTCTGCGCGTGCCCCTGCCGCCGTCCGCCGCCGCTGGCGTAGCCTCTGTAGATTGCGCCTCGTAGGCATCCACGCGCGCCAGCAGGCGACCCTTGAGCGCAGGCGACGGGTCGGTGACCTTCACTGCCTCTGGCAGGCGGCCTACGATCTCTCTGTCTTGCTCCAAAACCATACGGCACGCCGGGCACCTTTCCAGGTGCTCTTCAAATATCGACTTCTCTTCTCCCTCCATCGCGCCGAGCGCGTAGGAGGCGGAGAGTTCAGCAATCTCTTCGCAAGTGATAGCCATTGCTCTTTTTATACCACCAGCAGGTCGCGCATTTTGTGCAGTCCAAGGCGCATTCGTGTCTTGATCGTCCCAAGAGGCGTCGAAAGCACGTTCGAGATCTCCGATTGTGTCAGCCCCTGGAAATAGGCCATGGTTATAACCTGCCGCTGTGCTGGCGGCAGTTTGCTCATGGCCTGGAATATCGATTCTCTGTCCAGTTTTGCAAAGACTTCGTCTGTAACCTCTTCTGCATTCCCCTTCGGCTCGTGCGTCAGGTCGTCGATCGGCACAGTAGGCAGCTTCGCGCGGCGGCGTCGCCTTCGCAGCTCGTCGATGCACCGGTTGTGCGCGATACTCATCAGCCATGATGAAAAGCTGCCGCGATCGTTCTTGTACGATCCGCCTCGCGACCACACCGTCATGAACACGTCTTGCACGATCTCTTCCGCCAAACTCTGATTCTCTACCATGCGCAGGGAGAGGGAGAACACCTGCCGCACAAAGCGGTCATAGAGAGCCGAGAGGGCTTCCCGGTCCTTCCGCAATATGGAGCCGAGCAACTCCTCGTCGCTCAACTGGGTGTAGTCTCGCGGGGTCGGCTTCATCGCCGCCTCCCTTTCCCGAGTCCCATATTGATAGTACGCAAGCCCTGCACCGTTGGATTGATATTCGGCCTGCAAAGC
>CAMAVV010000132.1 GCA_945861815.1 Thermoflexus hugenholtzii JAD2 | reverse complement strand
AGCCCACAAGTTCGAAGGTGTTTGGCTGAATAAGTAGCGGAATAGGCCCTCTTGAAAGAAAGGCCCCCGGCATAATGCCGGGGGCCTTTTCCATTTCTGCTGTGAGCCTGTCCTACAACATCATCCTCTGCTGACTCACGATATCCTCGTCCGGCTTGACCTTCTTGCCGCGCCTTATCGCCTGGGGAGGCGGCTTCGCGCCATTCCCCGCCACCTGCGTCGCAAACTTCCCGTCCGTGACCTGCACGTAGAGGGCGTCGCCCGGCCTCACCTGGG
Source organism: Thermoflexus hugenholtzii JAD2 (assembly GCA_945861815.1). Classification (GTDB taxonomy): domain Bacteria; phylum Chloroflexota; class Dehalococcoidia; order SHYB01; family SHYB01; genus VGPF01. The sequence goes on along the minus strand of CAMAVV010000132.1, from coordinate 4,772 downwards.
CCGTCTTGGTCACAAGGCTGCCATCGGCGGCCTGCTCAACAAGGGCATAGCCCCGGCTCAGCGTATTCCCGGGGTGCAGCGCGCTTAGCTGGGTGACCTTGCCCTTGATCTGCTCGCGCCACAGGGAAAACTCACGGCGCATCACGGCGGCAGCAGCCCGCGTCATCTCATCCACACGCTGGCGGCGCGCAGCCACGTCCGGCGCAAGGCGCGTCAGCCGGAGCTCCATATTCCGAACCCCGTCCCGCGCCCCTTGGATCTGCGCTGCCAGCGCCTCATAGAGGATCTCCTCGAAGTTGCGGACTCGCTCCTTCAGCTCGCGCCTGTCCGGGACGACGATCTCGGCGGCGGCGGATGGCGTCGGCGCGCGCAGGTCGGCGACGTAGTCGGCGATAGTGAAGTCTGTCTCGTGGCCCACCGCGCTGACGACGGGCACTTTGCAGGCGTGTATCGCGCGCGCAACCTTCTCGTCGTTGAAGGCCCATAACTCTTCCATGGAGCCGCCGCCACGCGCCAGGATGACAACGTCGAACCCAGGCATGCGCTTGACGGCCTTGAACGCCGCGACGATGTCGCCGGGGGCCTGGTCGCCCTGGACGGCAGAGTGAATAAGGACAAGCTCCACCAAGGGGTAGCGCCTGCCGATGATCTTTTGGATATCGTGCCAGACAGCGCCTGTGCGCGAGGTGATGACGGCGATGCGCTTGGGGAAGGCCGGCAGCGAGCGCTTGCGCGTCGCATCAAAGAGTCCCTCTTCCTCCAGCTTGGCCTTCAGCCGCAGGAACTCCATGTGCAGCTCGCCGACGCCCTCAGGCTGCACAAGGTCGGCGTAGAACTGCAAGTCGCCGCGCTGCTGGTAGAAGGAGACGCGCCCGTGTGCGACGACGGCTGCGCCATGGGTGAGCGCCTCAGCCCCGATGGCCGGCTTGAACATGACGCAGCGTATCTGGGCGTCGCCGTCTTTCAGCGTGAAGTAGTAGTGACCCAACGCCGACTTGGAGAGGTTGGAGACTTCTCCGCTGATATAGAGGTCGGCAAGGAAGCGGTCGCGCTCGACGTATTCTTTAACGTACTTCGCGACTTGGGAGACTTTGTAGATGGACAAGATACGATCCTAGGTTCCGCCTGGTGCCGCTATCTTACACGCCGAGACAACTCGCCGACTAGAGCTTCTGCATCTCTTTCTTCGGCGCGCGCGTCAGGTTCACCGGCTTGCCCTTCTCCAGGGTGACGATGTTCTCTATACGCACGCCGCCGAGGCCCGGCAGGTAGATGCCCGGCTCCACCGTGTAGAACATGCCGTCCTTCAGCTCGTTCGTCGCGTTGCGAGAGACGCGCGGGTTCTCGTGGATAAGCAGGCCGACGCCGTGGCCCGTGCCGTGGCCGAACTTGTCGCCGTAGCCCGCCTTCTCGATAACATCTCGTGCCAGCTTATCCACGTCGTGCCCGGTCATCCCGGCTTGCGCGGCAACGATGGCCGTCTCCTGAGCAGCGAGGACATAGTCGTAGACCTTTCGAAACGTCGCATCTGGCCCGCCAAGGAAGACGGTGCGCGTGATGTCGCTGCAATAGCCGTGGAGGCGCGCGCCGAAGTCGAGGACGATAGGCTCGTGCCGTTCGATGCGCTTCTCGCTGGGGCGGTGATGCGGCAGCGCCGAGTTCGGCCCGGCGGCCACGATCGTGTCGAATGAAGGTCCGTCTGCGCCCTGTTCCTTCATCGACATCTCGATACGCCATGCGACGGCAGCCTCTGTGTCCCCTGGCTTGATCGTTGGCGCAACGGTGAGGAATGCCTGGTCGGCAATCGCCACTGCGCGCCTAAGGGTAACCGCCTCTTCTCCATCCTTATATATGCGCAGCGCTTCGACAAAATCGTTGGTCGCAAGAAGCTTTGGGCGCGCGGCAGGCTTCATCTTGGCGAGGGCCGCTTTGAGCAACAGGTGAAAGGCAAAGCTTACGTTCTGCGCTTCAAAGACAAGGCTCTTGACCTTGAGCCTCGTCAGCGTCTCCGGAAGCCAGCTTTGCAAGTCGCCTGTGAGCTTGCACAGCTCGAAGTCAGGGCACTGGCGGCCAACCTGCTCGTAGTAGCGAAAGTCCGTGGCGATGATGGCGGCCTCTTGGGAGATGACGAGATAGCCAGCGCTGCCGGTGAAGCCGGAGAGGTAGCGGCGGTTCTCCGGGGTCGAGACAAAGATGGCGTCGTAGCCCTCTTTCGCCAGCCGCTCGCGCAACTTCTTCACACGAAGGTTCATAGGAGTAACTCCGATTCTAGAGCGCCTGGAAAACTATGGACGTGGCGCGAAGGATATTCTAGCCCTTCTGTTGCGCCTCTGCTACCAAAAGCTCCAGCGCCTTGATGTAGCCGCGCCAGCCGAAGCCGACGATGACACCCTTAGCGATAGGCGCGATAACCGACTTCCGCCGCCACTCGTCGCGGGCGTGGACGTTGGAAAGGTGCACCTCAGCGATAGGCTTGCCCTGGTCAAGGAGAGCATCGAGGATGGCGTAGCCCGTGGCGAGGTATGCGCCAGGGTTGATGATAACGCCCGCCGCCGAAGGGCCGTTCTTTTGGATGAAGTCGACGATTGCCCCTTCATGGTTCGACTGAAAAGTGACAATCTCAACGCCCAGTTCCTTTGCGCGCTTTGCCATCTCCTTATGAATGTCGCCAAGGGACATCTTCCCGTAGAGCTTCGGGTCCCGCTTGCCGAGCCAGTTCAGATTCGGGCCTTGAATCACCAGATATTTCACGTCAATCCTCCTGCCGGACCGGCATCATCACCGGCTCCCAGTCCTGGGCCTTTTGCGCGCTTTGCTTCGCCATGGGGTGCGCCGCTTCGTAGACCACCTTCGCCCGCGCCTGCGTGATGTGCGTGTAGATCTGCGTCGTCGATGGGCTGCTGTGGCCCAGCAACTCCTGAACGACTCGCAAGTCAGCGCCCCCATCCAGCAGGTGCGTCGCGAAGCTGTGGCGCAGCGTATGCGTGTGGACGCGCTCCACATCCAAGCCTGCCTTCAGCGCATACTCCTTCACGATATTCTGCACCGAGCGCTGCGTCAGGCGGCGACCGTACCTATTCAAGAATAGCGCATCTATCCTCGGCCTGCCGGATAGAAGCTGGGGCCGGAACTCGGCTATATATCTCTCCAATGCCTCCTGGGCGGGCCGCCCCATCAGGACGATGCGCTCCTTTGCTCCTTTGCCCCAGACGCGCGCCTCTTTATTTCCCAGGTCCAGGGTCTTCACGTCCAGGCCCACGACCTCACTGACGCGCAGGCCCCCGGCGTAGATCAGTTCGAGGATCGCCTTGTCGCGCGAGCCAAACATATCAGTGATGTCCGGCGTCTCGAGCATCGCCCTCATCTCCTGCTTCGTGAGGAAGGACGGCAGGCGCAGGTCCGGCTTCGGCGAAAGGGACTTCGCCTCTATTGAGCGCTTCGACCATAGCCCGCGCCTCGGCACGATCTCCTGCTGCGCCAGAAAGCGAAAGAAGGAGCGAACGGAGCTTATGCGCAGGGCAACGCCTGCCTTATCGAGGTTGCGCGCCGCCAGGGAGGCGATGTACTTCCTGAGGATCGAGCGGTCCACTGCCGCAGGGTCCTCGATCTTCAACCCTGTGAGGAAATCGAGGAAGACGCGAACGTGGAACTCATATGCCTCCAGCGTGCGCGGCGAGAGGCCCCGTTCGGCACGCAAATGGCGCACGTAGGCATATAGCGGCTCGGCATAGGCCGAAGGAACTGGCATAATGAAATCAGTTTAGGACTAAATCCTGCTCTCGTCGAATCTTTGCTTATGTCAATCCTGCCAACTTCTTCAGAAGCCGTCGGCTACAATACCTGAAGCGTCCAACCTACACATATGGCTATCTGGCAAGCAATCATCCTCGGCCTGGTGCAAGGCCTCAGCGAATTTCTCCCCATCAGCAGCACCGCGCACCTGACCATCGTCGGCCGCCTTATGGGAGTCGTGGACGCTGATAGGCCCAAAGAATGGACAGCCTTCTTGGCAGTCGTCCAGCTTGGCACCCTGCTGGCAGTGCTAGCCTACTTTCGCACAGACATCGTGCGCATCACCCGCGGCTTCCTCACCACCGTGGCACGGCGCGACGCAGCGACAGAGCAGGACAGGCAGCAGGCGCGACTCGGCTGGCTCATCCTCTTAGCCACCATCCCCATCGTCATCTTTGGCCTGTCCCTGCGAAACGTTATCGAAGGCGACTTCACAAAGAACCTTTGGGTCATCGGCTCGACGCTCATCGGCTTGGCGGTCGTCCTCTGGTTCGCCGAGGCGATCAGTCAGCGCAAGCGCGGCATCGACTCGATGCGGTGGCAAGATGCCGCCATCGTCGGCGCTGCCCAGGTCATTTCGCTTATCCCAGGCTCCTCGCGCTCCGGCACAACCATTGCCGGCGGGCTCTTTGCAGGCCTAACTCGCGAGGCGGCTGCGCGATTCTCTTTCCTGCTCTCCATCCTCGCCATCGCCGGCTCGGCGCTCTTCGAATTGCCTGACGCCCTCGACTCCAGCACGCTTTCCACACTGGCGTTGCTGGTCTCGATAGCTGCCGCCGCGATCTCAGGCTTTCTCGCTATCGCCTTCCTCCTGCGCTACCTCCAGCGTCATTCGACGCACGTCTTTATCTGGTATCGCATCGGCCTGGGCCTGCTCATTCTGCTCTTGCTCGCCACCGGAGCCATGAACGCCCTCTAGCGCGCACCTTGACTTAGCTTCTCCTTCGCCCTACGTTGGCCTCTCCATTCGTTGGCATCTG
>CAMAVV010000131.1 GCA_945861815.1 Thermoflexus hugenholtzii JAD2 | reverse complement strand
CAGGGTAGAACTTTGCGCGAGGTTTCGGCAAATCTGCGCGAAGCAATCGAGATGGTATTAGGGGCACAGCAATCCCTCAAACCCAAAGAGCCGCCAACGCGCGTTTATAAGAAAACGATTCTAGTGGAAGCCTGACCTTGAAGCGGCGGGACCTCATGGCGCATCTCCTTAAAGAGGGATGCGTTATCTTTCGAGAAGGCAGCAAGCACACAATTATCCTGAACCCGATCAACAATAGAGTATCTACCGTGCCCTGTCATAGTGAGGTACATGACTTTTTGGCAAGGAAGATATGCCGGGACCTTGGCGTTCGCGTGGTGCGCTAGGCATCTCTTTTAGGTTGGAATATTTAAGTCTCGATAGTGCGCACTACTTCGTATCTGCATCTTCCCTGTCAACCGCCGCATCCTGCAGATAGGCCGTCGCGCCGTCAGGTTTTCTTCTTGTATACTGGTGGCCGTACGTTTCAAAGGAGACCACTCACCTGATGTCAGGCATCACAGCGATCGGCGCATATATCCCCATGTACCGTCTCCCCCGCCAGGCCTTTGCCCAAGCCTGGGGCTCCGGCGGCGGCGCAGGCGAACGGGCGGTAGGCAACCATGATGAAGATACGATGACGCTGGCCGTCAACGCGACGGTTGATTTGCTGAACGCCCACGGCCGTGAGGGCATCGACGCCGTCTACTTCGCATCGACGACAGCTTCATATCGAGAAAAGATGTCGGCGGCGCTCGTGGCGGCGGCAGCTGATTTCCCAGCAACGGTTCGTACGATGGACTTCGGCAACTCCGTGCGCTCCGGCACGAACGCGCTCATGGCGGCCCTGGATGCCGTGAACGCCGGGTCGGCGCGAAATGTCCTCGTCGTCGCCTCCGATATGCGGCGCGGCTACCCTAAGTCAGACCAGGAATCGACGTTTGGCGATGCTGCAGCAGCTGTGCTCGTTGGAAATGCGACGCCAGCCGTTGAAGTCATTGACCGCGTAAGCCTTTCGAATGAGCTCGCCGACGTGTGGAGGCGAGACTCCGACCAGTTTGTTCGAACCTGGGAAGACCGCTTTGTCATACAGCACGGCTATGAAGAGTGGGTAAAGAAGGCCACGAAAGCGCTTCTCGATAAGACAAAAGTAACGCCTGCGCAGATCACCAAGGCTGTTGTGTACACACCTGACGCGCGCAGTCACCAGGGCATGGTGCGCACCCTCGGCTTCGACCCTGCGAAGCAGGCGCAAGACCCCATGATTGCCAACGTCGGCAACAGCGGCGCGGCACACGCGCTTTTGATGCTTGTCGCGGCATTGGAAGAGGCGAAGCATGGCGATAAGATTCTCTTTGTAAGCTATGGCGATGGCGCAGACGCCTTCCTTCTCCAGGTCAACGCCACGCCAAAAAAGGCAAAGGCTGTGAGCGGCCACCTCAAGTCCAAGCGAACGCTGGCCTCCTATGACAAGATGCTCGCCTTCCGTGGCACTCTGGTGACGAATCCGGAGGCGCCCTTGCGCGTTGAACCATGGGCCGCCTCCACAACGTCATGGCGCGACCAGGCTGAGACGCTGCGCCTCCACGCGGGCAAGTGCAACCAGTGCGGGACGACGCATCACCCCATCCAAAGGATCTGCTACACCTGCCGCTCGAAGGACGACTTCACGGAAGTCCGCCTCTACGATAAGCCCGGAACGATGTTTTCCTTCACCAGGGACAACCTTGCAGGCACACTGGAGCCGCCAGTGGTCAATTGCATCATCGAGTCCGACGAAGGAAAGTGCCGCGTCTTCACTACCGGGACGGATATGGACGCGATGTTGGCGAAGGTCGGCCTGCGCGTGGAGTTCACCTTCCGCAAGATGCACGAGGGCGCCGGTTTCCATAACTATTATTGGAAGGTCAGGCCGATAGCGGGCTAAGACGGAAGTTTAGCCACAGATTACACAGATGAACACAGATTTTTCAGAGGAATCACCCGCTGAGAACTTAGAAAACACCGAACTGTCAGAGAGATTTTAGCTACAGGCTACATAGCTGGATGCAGATTGAGCTGTAGGAAAGGACACAGGCGTGGGCACTATCAAGGACAAAGTTGCAATCATCGGTATGGGCTGTAGCAAGTTCGGCGAGCGATGGGATGCCAGCCCTGAGGATATGATCGTCGAGGCCGTCTACGAGGCCTATGAGGATGCAGGCGTGAAGCCTGACGACATCGAGGCGGCATGGCTTGGCACGCTGCGCTCCTGGGAGTCCGGCAGCATCGTTGCTGATGCGCTGAAGCTCAAAAACATCCCTGTCACCCGCGTCGAGAACTGGTGCGCCTCGGGCCACGAGTCGCTGCGCAACGCCGCCTTTGGCGTGGCCTCCGGCATGTATGACATCGTCCTCGCGGTAGGCTTCGAGAAGCTCAAGGACACCGGATTCGGCGGCCTTGGCGTCGGCCGCGGCACCAACCCGGTGCTCCAGGCGCGGGCGACCGCTCCCACGTATTTCTCCTTTATCGCCAATCGCTACTTCGCGCATTATGGCATCCCCGAGGATGAGGGGAAGAAGCTGCTGGCCCAGATCGCGGTGAAGAACCATTACAACGGCTCTATGTCGCCCAAGGCACACTTCCAGAAGCCCATCACCATCGAGCAGGTCCTGAAAGCGCCCATCATCGCCTGGCCCCTTGGCCTCTTCGACTGCTGTCCGACAACGGACGGCGCGGCTTGCGCCATCATCTGCAGGGCAGACATCGCCCGGAAGTTCCGCCAGGACCCCATCTATGTGAAGGGGATCGGCCTTTCGATGGACTCGATGCTGCCGATGGTGCGCCCCGGCTTTGACTACCTGGGCTTTGATGCCAACCGCATGGCCGCCCGGCAGGCCTATGAGCAGGTGGGAATCTCCACGCCTCGCAAGGAGATCGACCTAGCCAGTGTCCATGATTGCTTCACCATCACGGAGATGGTGATTTACGAAGACTTCGGCTTTTCAAAGCCCGGCCATGCCCCTGACGACATACGCGCCGGCACATACACGCTCGAAGGCGAACTGCCGGTGAACACTGATGGCGGTCTGAAGGCCTTTGGCCATCCTGTGGGCGCCAGCGGCCTACGAACGACCTACGAGATTTACAAGCAGCTCCAGGGCAAGGCTGGCCCCCGACAGGTGAAGAATGCTGAGCTAGGCTTGGCTCACACCTTGGGCGGCCCGCCGCAGGTTGCGTGCGTGACGATTCTTGGCAATGCCGCGCCAACGCCGACGATTAGCAGCTCTGTGGCAACAACGGGGAAGAGACAGTAGCGGCGATTCCGGGACGCAGGAGGGTGTGTCCGTAAGAACCGAAAGACTTTCGAGGCCAGGGTGATTGTGCCCTGGCCTCTTTTTTTATCATCAGGGCGCGAAACGGACGAGGAGACCTGGGATGAAGAAGCGCGGGATGAAGCTCCTTCGCCAGGCGGGCTTTGAGCCAAAGACTGTGACAGACCGCTATGGCCGCCTGATATTTGTCGCAGAGAAGCCGGGGTGAGAGTTCGCTACGGCGTATACGACCAGAGTTCAACGTCATCAACCCACTGGTACGCCTCGCCTCGCGATTGGGCGATTATGGGCATGTAGTTCATGAAGAGGTAGAGCTTGCCTCTGGGCCACGTGCTCTGCGTCCGATTCGTCGTCTCGGCAATCACTTGCCCATTCGCTTTCACGAGGAGGCGCGAGTTGCTCCCTGGGTCAAGGTTCCACTGCACCTCGAAGAGGAACCACTCGCCTAGGGGCACTGGCGCCTGGCGGTTGAAAATCGTCCAGTCGTCGGTCCATTGGGTGCCCTTCGCAGCTTGGTCGGGAGTGACCAGGTCGCCCTCCACCTTCCAGACCAGGCCATCGACAGGGGACTCCCTGCTGGGCTTTGCGCGCGAGATTAGCACGACCCAGCGATACTGGAAATCGAGAGGGACAGTGAAAGACGGGAGCTCTTTCCATTCAAGGAGGACGCGCCAATCGCCATTCTCGGTCATAAGGTCGAGAAGATTTGGCTGCAATTTTATCCAGTAGCGAAGGTAGCCCCGCTCCGGGTTTTGCATATTGAAAAGGATGAAGTCGTTCTGCGTGCGGCCGATGGAGCCCTCGGCTCGCACCGCTTGGTAGAGCGCCTTTGTGCTGTTTCCATCCCGCCCCGTCACGGTATCGATACGCGTCTCGATAAATCGTTTCAGGTCGCTGCTGGTGCGCGCATCGTTGCCGGAGACGAGGTACTGAAAATCGGCAGGAGACCCAGGCAGCCCGGCCCAGTCATAGCCTTGGTCTGCGCCCTTGAGCTCCTGCCGCCACTGCCCAAATCGATTTTGGGAATCGTTGAGGACGACGCCGTCCTCAAAGCCTGACTTGAGGACGAGTTTTGCGCCTGGGAATGGCAAGGCCGGTTGCGGTGGCATGGTCGGCGTTACGGCTGAGGTAGCGATTGGCCGTGGAGATGTAGTCGGGTCGATAAGAGGGGATGTGGTGGCTGTGGGAACTGGCGATGGTCCCTGGCAACTCATACAGACGAGGCACGTCACGATCGACGCGACGACAGCGCGAACAAGGCCTACTTTGCTCATGACATCAACCCCACGCCGCCTGTACGTTTGGGCTATTATACGTCGGGCGTTTCAGAGGATTGGCAAGATGAAAGAAGCCCTTGGCAGAGGTTTTCCCCATGCGTCTCGCGGACGAAGTCGCGCTGGTTACATATGGCGGGGCAGGCATATGATTCCCGCCCTATCTGAAGTCCGGAAAACGTCACGATAGCTGTGCCACGCTCTTCTGAGGAAAATCCGAGGATCTTTTATGGCTGGTGGGTCGTCGTCGCCTTCGCCTCCACGGGCATCTACTGGACGGGCACGCACAACACCGGCCTGAGCGCCCTCTTTACACCGATGCGGGAGTCCTTCGGCTTCTCGGCCTCTGTCATCACCTTTGCGATTTCTCTCAAGCAAATCTTGACGATGTTTGTCTCCCCTGTCGTCGGCCAGACCGTCGACCGGGTAGGGCCGCGGCGCTTTCTCATCCTGGCCGGCATCCTTGGCGGGGCAGGGTTCAGCATCGTCGCCCTTGCCCACTCCACATGGATGTTCTTTGTCGGATTTGTCATCGCCTCCCTTGGTTACACCATCATCGGGTCGGGGATGGGGCCGGCCG
>CAMAVV010000130.1 GCA_945861815.1 Thermoflexus hugenholtzii JAD2 | reverse complement strand
CACCCTCCCCGAGACCATGCGATCGCAAGCGCCTGAAATCCAAGCCTTTGCCAACTCGGTGAAAAACGACTTCACCTACACTGTCCTCCTCGGCATGGGTGGCAGCAGCCTCGGCGCAGAGGCCCTCGTGAAGATCATCGGCGAAGATGCCAGCTTCCCCCTCTTTCACGTCCTCGACTCCACACTGCCGTCCGTGATTCAGGAGGTCGAGGAGCACGTTGACCCGAGCGACACCCTGTTCATCGTCTCCTCCAAGTCAGGCTCCACCATCGAAGTGCTCTCCCTCTACAAGCGCGTCCATGAAAAGGTGGCAAAGGCCGTTGGCGAGGCGAAGGCAGGCGAGCGATTCATCGCCATCACCGACCCTGACACGCCCCTCGAACGCCTTGCGAAAGATCACAACTTCCGTCGCATCTTCCTCGCCGACCCGAACGTCGGTGGTCGCTACTCCCTCTTCTCCCACTTTGGGCTCGTCCCCGCCGCCCTCGCCGGCGTTGACATCGCCAGGCTTGTGGCGAAGGCGTACGCCATGCAGCAAAAATGCGGCGCAGGCGTCACCAACGACAAAAATCCCGGCGCTTATCTCGGCGCATTCCTTGCCGCCATGTGGCGCGAAGGCTGCGACAAAGTCACCTTTGCGCCGTCCCTCACCTTTCACCCCTTCGCCTCCTGGGCGGAACAACTCATCGCCGAAAGCCTTGGGAAAAACAAGAAGGCCCTTGTGCCAGTGGCAACAGAGCCTCTCGGCAGCCCTGAGGTCTACGGCAAAGACCGGCTCTTCATCAACATCAGACAAGAGGACGCCGAAAAGTCAGACGTCGATAAGATGTTGATCGAGATCAGCGCGCGAGGGCCATTTGTGCTAACCCAGACCGTGGACAACGTCTACGGCATAGCCGAGCTCTTCTACTCGTGGGAGTTCGCCACGGCTGTCGCAGGCGCATATCTGGGCATGAACCCCTTTGACCAGCCGAACGTCGAGCAGGCAAAACGCAACACCGGCGAGGTGCTGGCGGCATACAAAAAGAGCGGCGAGCTGCCCGCTGCGCCCGGCACGCCTTCGCTCAAAGAGCTTCTCGCCCAGGCAAATCCCGGCGACTACTTCGCCATCCTCGCCTACCTGCCGCTCACAACAGAGGTGGACAAGTCGCTGGCCATCCTTCGCGAACGCATCATGGCCAAGCTGAAGATCGCCACAACGCTTGGCCTGGGCCCGCGCTACCTTCACTCCACAGGCCAGATGCACAAGGGCGGTCCCAACAACGGCCTCTTTCTGCAGATAGTGAAGGACGGCAGAGATGACATCCCGATCCCTGGTGAGCCATACTCCTTCGGCACGCTGGCACAGGCCCAAGCCCTTGGCGATTTGCAAGCCCTGGTTTCGGCAGGGAGAAGAATCGCACGGCTCAACATCACCGGTTCGTTAGAAGATGCGTTAAAGTCCCTGGGTCTGGAAAGTTAGGAGCATGCCTATGGAGATTGGAATCATCGGCTTGGGACGGATGGGCGGCAATATGGCCCAGCGCCTCCTCAAAGGCGGTCACAAGGTTGTCGCCTTGGACTTCAGCGCCGCTGCCGTCCAAAACGCCGTCAGCCAAGGTGCCGCAGGCGCGAAGGACATAGCAGGCCTCGTAGCGAAGCTCTCCAAGCCGCGCGCGGTCTGGCTGATGGTGCCATCCGGCGATGCGACAGAAAAGACAGTGGACGACGTCGCCTCGCTCCTCTCCCCAGGCGACGCAATCATCGACGGCGGCAACTCGAACTATAAAGACAGCGTGCGCAGAGCGAAGGTGCTGAAGGCAAAAGGAATCTTTTTCATCGATGCCGGAACAAGCGGCGGCATCTGGGGGCTCAAGGAAGGCTATTGCCTGATGGTCGGCGGCGAAGCGGCTGCCGTGAAACGCCTTGCGCCTATCTTCAAAACTCTCGCTCCAAGCGCCGATCGCGGCTATGCCCACGTCGGCCCCTCGGGAGCGGGACACTATGTGAAGATGATTCACAACGGCATCGAGTACGGCATGATGCAGGCCTACGCTGAGGGCTTCGATCTTCTCCAGGCCAAGAAAGAGTTAAACATCGACGTGGCGCAAGTCTCCGAGCTGTGGCGCAACGGCAGCGTCGTGCGCTCCTGGCTCCTCGACCTCACGGCTGCGGCGCTGAAGGAAAACCCAAAGCTCGAAGGGCTGGCGCCGTTTGTGGAAGACTCTGGCGAAGGACGTTGGACGGTGCAAGAGGCCGTGGACACGGCAACGCCCGCGCCCGTCATCACCGCTGCCCTCTATGAGCGCTTCCGCTCCCGCCAAGCGAACTCCTACGCCGACCGTCTTCTCGCCGCCATGCGCAACCAGTTCGGCGGCCATGCGGTAAAGAAAGCCTGATATGTCCCGCGAAAGCACACTCATCGTCATCTTTGGCGCAACGGGCGATCTCACGCGCCGCAAGCTGATGCCTGCCCTCTACCATCTGCACCTCAAGAAGCGCCTCCCAAAGGGCCTTCGCATCCTGGGCGTCTCGCGCACGCAGCAGAGCGACCACCAGTTCCGTGACTCGATGCGCGAGGCGGTCAAGGCCGTTGACGAACTCTCCGTCCGCCTGGGTGAATGGGACGCCTTCGCCGAACTACTCTCCTACACTCCCGGCGCCGTTGACTCCCGTGACGACATGACACGGGTGGCGAACCATATCGAGAAGATGGAGAGCGGCGCGCAGCCGGCCAATCGCCTCTTCTATCTCTCCATCGCCCCTCAGCTCTACGAGCCGGCCATCAAAAATATCGGCCTGGCAAAGCTCGCCTCCGAGGAGACGGGCTGGCGGCGCATCGTCGTCGAAAAACCATTCGGCCGCGACCTCAAGAGCGCGCAAGAGCTGAACAGGGTTGTGCACCGCTATTTCAACGAGCGCCAGGTCTTTCGCATCGACCACTACCTCGGCAAAGAGACGGTGCAGAACCTCCTCGTCTTCCGGTTCGCCAACGCCGTCTTCGAGCCATTGTGGAACCGCAACTATGTTGACCACATCCAGATCACCGTCGCTGAGAAGGTCGTCGTCGGCGACCGCTCAGGCTTCTACGACCGCACCGGCGTCGTCCGCGATATGGTGCAGAACCACCTCCTGCAGATCATGACCATGATCGCCATGGAGCCGCCAAGCGCCCTTGATGCCGAATCACTGCGCAGCAAGAAGGTTGATGTGCTCAAGGCTATCCGTCCCTGGAAACCGGGAGAGGCGCGCCAGCACGCCGTGAAAGGCCAGTATCGCGGCTATGAGGAAGAGAAAGGCGTCGCGAAGGATTCCAGAACGCCGACCTTTGTGGCGATGCGCCTCTTCGTAGACAATTGGCGCTGGCACGGCGTCCCCTTCTACCTGCGCACGGGCAAGGGACTGCCCACAAAAGTCTCCGAGGTGCTTGTCCATTTCCGCGCGCCGCCTCATCAGATGTTCAGCCGCGAGCGCCTCCCGTCAAACGTCCTCTCCCTCTGCATCCAGCCGGATGAGGGAGCCTACCTGCGCTTCGAAGCAAAGGTCCCCGATGAAGGGATGGAAACGCGCTCAGTCGATATGCGCTTCCAATACAAGTCGGAGTTCCGCACCCAGGCGATCCCGGAGGCCTACGAACGCCTCCTGCAAGATGCCCTTGCCGGCGACCCGACGCTCTTCATCCGCAGCGACCAGATCGAAGAGTCCTGGCGCGTCGTCGACGATCTCCTCAATGATGAGGACGGCCCTAGCGCCTTGCCGCTGCGCCTCTACGACCGCGCCACGTGGGGCCCTGAGGCCGCCGATGCTCTCGTCACCCAGGAAGGAAGGTCGTGGCTGCTGCTCTGCGGCGGCCATGAAGAAGCCTATGTTTGAACTGCACCTCGCCAGCACAGCCGGAGAGAATGCGCGCGCCGCCGCGCGCTTCATCGCCGAACTGTCAGACCAGTGCATCGAAAAGTCCGGCAGGTTTGCCATCGCCTTCTCTGGAGGCAACAGCCCGGCCAGGCTCTACGCCGCCCTGGCCGCCGCGCCCTTCGCCGAGCGCATCGATTGGGTGAAATGGCACGTCTTTTGGAGCGACGAGCGCTGTGTGCCGTCAGACCACTCTCAAAGCAACTACAAGCTCGCCCTCGAGTTGCTGCTACGCCATGTCCCCATCCCCGCTGCGCAAGTGCATCCAGCGAAGGGCGAGTGGATGCCGAACGCCGCCGCCAACGCATACGAAGAAGAGATCGCGAAGGTCCTTGGCGGCGATAAGCCTACCTTCGATCTTGTCCTCCTTGGCATCGGCGAGGACGGCCATATCGCCTCACTTTTCCCTGGCAGCGAGGCTCTGCACACCAAGACGCGCCTCGTGCTGGCGACCCTCTCTCCCGATAAAAAGCTGCACCGCGTCACCTTCACATTGCCCCTCATCAACGCCGCGCGCAACGTCATCCTCATCGCCAATGACGCTTCCAAAGCTGCAATCTTGCACAGATTGGTCGCGCCTAGGCAGGGCGATAGCAGACTCCCCGCCGCTATGGTCAAGCCAAAGACGGGGAAGCTCCACTGGTTCGTGACCGAAGAGGCCGCGGCTCAGTTGCCAGGCATGGGGCGTAGCCAAAAATCGCATATGTGAAGTTCGCTTCCTGAATGGCCACTTCGCATCCTGTGTCAATCCATTGACGCAAAAGTGGCTGAATCCTAGACTGTCCAATGGTCATCTAACAGACAATCTGCATGTCATGCGCGACAAACTGCGCTAGGAGAGGTTCCGAATGAAACTTGGGATTCCCGTCGAACAGCTAGCTCGTGCGAGCGCTCGCAAGCCAAAAAAGACGCTGGTTATTTGGCTTGTTGCTCTGGTCATAGGTGTATTTGCAGCAAGCAAACTGCTCTTCCCCGAACTCACCACATCCTTCACCGTCCTGAACAACCCCGACTCCACAAAGGCGGACGACCTCTTAGAGGAGCGCCTGCGTGGCCCCCGCCACACGAACGACTTCATTGTCATTTCGTCGGGGACAAAGACCGTGGACGACCCTGCCTACAAGACCTTCGTTCAAGACCTGGAGAAGAAAGTCAAAGAACTTCCCGATGAAACTGTGATAGCTGAAAGCGTCGTCAGCTACTACTCAACGAATAACCAAGGTCTTGTCTCCAAAGATAAAAAGACCACTATCATCCCCATGCAGATGGCCGGTGAACTCAAAGACG
>CAMAVV010000129.1 GCA_945861815.1 Thermoflexus hugenholtzii JAD2 | reverse complement strand
CTTGTTCAAGCGCACAGGCATCTCCGCATTATCGTGTGATTGTTTCGCATCATCGTGCTTGCTCCCTCAACCGCTTGGCGAGGGCGATGGCCTGGTCGTAGGTGGTGACTTCACCGGCAGCCTCTGCCTCGTAGATAGCTTCGAGGAGGGCGCCTACGTTGGGGCCAGGATCTAGCGCAAGCTCTTCTATAAGGTCGTGTCCATCAATAAGTTTTGGCGGCTTTGCTTCCGGCGAAGCCTGCCGCCAAGCCTCAAGAATACCAGAAATCCGTCCGGAATACTGCTTCCAATCCTGTTCCTCCAGGAGAGGGCCCCTTGCGGCCAGGTAATCGGCGTAGCTGAGGAAGAGGGTATCGACTGCCGCCTCACCGGCATCCCGATAGAACCTGTAGACGGCGCGCTTGGTGGGACCTTGAGGCTCGCGGCTGATAAGGCCGGGCCGCAGGTGCTCCAATACAGTAGATACGACGATGCGCGTCTCACGGTTGCTAAAGCGCAGTCTTTCCATAATGTTTCGAGTGACATCAGCCCCTGTTTGAGGATGCCCGAAGAAACGTATGCGGCCATTTGGTTCTATGGTTTTTGTGGCCGGCTTGGAAACATCATGGAGGAGGGCAGAGAGCTTGAGCAGAAGAAGCCGGCTCCTGCCGCTACTGACTTTTTCGGTGAAGTAGGAGATGAAGGTCTCGTTCCAGGGGATATCGGCGACGGGCGAATCGCCGGGGGGCGCGAGGCGGGCCACGTGCTCCACATAGCCGACGATCTGCATGGAGTGCTGGAGGACGTCCCAGTAGTGCTCTTTGGGCTGGCCGCAATCTCGGGATGCCTCCAGCTCCGGGATGACGGCGGTGAGAAGGCGATAGTCGTCCAATTGTTGAAGGCGGGCGGCAGCGCCGATGTGGCCTAGGATACGGCAGAACTCATCGCGCACACGTTCTGGTGAGACGCCTGCGATGCGGTGGGCCTCCCGCCTCATAGTTGCCTCGGCTCCAGGGTCAATCACAAAGTCGAGTTCTGCTGCCTGGCGAACGGCGCGCAAGAGTCTGATGGGGTCATCGCTCAGCGCCTGCTCTGAAACGAGGCGGATACGGCGCGCCGCGATGTCTTGCAGGCCGCCTGTGGGATCGACGATGCGAGAGGCGGGGTCTGGAGCTTCGATGCGCTCCAGGGGAAGTGCAAGGGCGTTGATGGTGAAGTCTCGCCGAAGGAGGTCCTGGCGAAGGGTCCCTTGCAGAGCGCTAAGGTCGATGTAGTTCGTGCCGGCCGAGAGGACGACTCTGTAGACATGGCGCTCTTCATCAAGGGGGACGAAGTGTCCTTGCAGCGCTTTGGCGATGGCCTCGGCTAATTGTCGCGCATTGCCTGTCGCTGCCACGTCGATATCCGCTGTGGCGCGCGGGATGACGAGATCGCGGACGGCGCCGCCAACAAGGAAGCCCTCGGCGCCGTGGGCGGCGAGGATGGCGCGAAGGCGGGTGAGGAGTTCAAGAGTTTCGGCAGGAATGCGAATCGCGATTGCTCCGACAGTCTGTCTATTGGGCATGGGGAGGCGGTTAGGCCTCGACCGGTTCCGGGGCCTCTATCTTTTGGAGAGTTTCGAGAGCGCCCTGTTCCTTGAGGCGGTCAACATAGAGGAGGCCATCAAGGTGGTCGATTTCGTGCTCCAAGGCCTGTGCAAGGAGGCCTTCAGCCTTGAGGCGAATGGCTTTGCCTTCGGCGTTCAGGGCCTTGACCTTAACCCACTCCGAGCGCTTAATCATGCCGCGATAGCCGGCGACGCTGAGGCAGCCTTCGCCGATGATGCGCTCGCCGCCCTTTTTGACGAACTCGGGGTTGATGAGGACATAGCGCTCTTCGGGATCTTCCTCGGTGGCGGGGATGGCAATAACGGCGATGCGCAGGGGTACACCGATCTGGTTTGCCGCAAGGCCAACGCCATGCTCGGCGTCCATCGTATCGAACATGTCCTCGATCAGGTTCTTGATCTTGGCGTCGATCTTGGTGACGCGCTTCGTCTTTGTGCTGAGCACAGGGTCGGGAGCTTGACGGACTGGGTGGACGGCCACTCGGGAACCTCTACTTTCAGCCTGATTATACGAGAGGATTTTTGTCCTTGCAAAGAAAAATCCAGAGACGGCCTCACATAAGGTGCTGGGGGTCGATGTCAACAAGCCAATCCTTTGGAATCTTCACGCGATCGAGAATCTCGCGCGGGTTGGGGGCTTGGAGGAGGATGTGCCAGCGGTAGCGCCCGCGCAGGCGTTCATAGGGCGCTGGGGCAGGCCCAACCACTTTTGCATTGGGAAGGCCAAGGGTGTTGGCAGTGAGCGTGAGGTGCTTGGCAAAGGCCTCGGCTTCATCTTGCGCCGCGCGCGGGTTGGCGTGCTGGTAGAGGAGGCGCGCGATGCGCGAGAAGGGTGGCAGGCCCACCTCCATGCGTCTGCGTATCTCGTTCTCGTAGAAGGCGTGGTAGTTCTGGCTTGCTGCGGCAAGGATGGCGTAGTTATCGGGAGCATAGGTCTGCAGGATGACGCGGCCCGGCCGTTCGCCTCTGCCTGAGCGCCCCGCGACCTGGGTAAGGACTTGGAAGATGCGCTCGGAGGCGCGAAAGTCCGGGGAATGGAGGCCGATATCGGCGTTGACGACGCCGACGAGGGTGACGCGAGGGATATGCAAGCCTTTCGCCAGCATCTGCGTGCCGATCAAGACGTCGGCGTCATGGGAGACGAAGCGGCGCAGGATCTCTTCGTGCGCGCCGCGATGCTGTGTCACATCGCGATCCCATCGCAAGAGGCGCGCTGACGGGAAGGCTTTGGCTGTCTCCTCTTCCAGGCGCTGTGTGCCGAGGCCCATGTAGCGGATGCGCCTTCCACCACAATCGGGACAGACGCTAGGCGCGCCGATGTGGTAGCCGCAGCGATGACATTCGAGGTTGGCGGCATCCGAGTGGTAGGTGAGGGGCGTATCGCATCGGCGGCAGCGGGCCACGTAGCCGCAATCGCGGCACTGGACAAAGGTCGCCGCGCCACGGCGATTGAGGAAGAGGATGACCTGCTCGCGACCATCCAGGGCACGCTGCATCTCTGCACGCAGTGCCTCGCTGAAGATACTGGTGTTGCCGCTCTTCAGCTCTTCGCGCATATCGACGATGCTGACTTGGGCGAGGGAGCCGGGTTGTCCATCGCGGCCTTGCGCCCCTATGCGCTCCTTCAGCTCAAGGAGGCGATATTCGCCGGCGAGAGCGCGGTGGTAGCTCTCTATGGAAGGTGTTGCACTGCCAAGGATGAGGGTCGCGCCAGCAAGTTCAGCGAGTTTGAGGGCCACATCGCGAGCGTGGTAGAGGGGCTGAAGCTCTTCCTGTTTGTAGGTCCATTCGTGCTCTTCATCGAGGACGATGAGGCCGAGGTCAGGCTGTGGCGCGAAGATGGCGCTCCGGGAGCCAATGACGACATCGGCCTGGCCTTCGTGGATGCGCCACCATTCGTCGAATCGCTCACCTGGGGTGAGCTTGCTATGGAGAACGGCGACGCGGCCAGGAAAGCGCTCCGCGAAGCGCTCGACGGTCTGCGGCGTGAGGGCAATCTCCGGCACTAAGACGATGCCGCGCTTTCCTTGCGCAACGACCTTTCCCAACGCGCGTATGTAGAGTTCCGTCTTGCCGCTGCCCGTCACGCCAAAGAGGAGGAGCGGCTTGCGTGACGAGGCTTTGCCGGCAATGGTTTCCTGGATCGTCTGCCAGGCGGAGGTTTGTTCGGCGGTAAGCGTGAGCGGTGCGGACTTTGCCGAGGTCACACCTGCAAGAGGATTGCGCATGACGCGAACGCGCTCTGTTTGGATAAGCTTGCGCTCCTCCAAGGCCTTGAGTGCGCGCTCGATGGACGTGTGCCTTTCCCGAAGGCTGGCTTGAAAGAGGCCATCTTCACCGGAGAGGGCGATATCAAGGAGGAGTTCGGCCTGTTTTTTGTCTATCGCCTTGCCGGTGCTGTCGAGCCGAGCCGCCTCGGCGAAGGCATCGGCGAGAGGGACCGCGAGGAAGGCCATGGGGGCAAGCTTCGGCCCAACCTTTGGGGTGGTGAAGAGCCAGGAGCGTTCGACGAGATGGCGGGAGACAAGGGCGCGAAGGGCCAAGGCAGAGGCCTTTTTGCCGAAGTGCCTCTCGATTGCAGTTTGGTTGGTTGGCCCGGATTCGGCGAGGTGGGAGAGCAGCCGGACCGCGTTCTCTTTCACGCCGTGTATCTGCTCAAGGGACGGCTGATTCACCGCTTTATAGAGGGTGACCACGCGTTGCCGGAGGTCGGGGGGAACGACCAGTGCAGCTGCGGCATAGGCGGGGGCGCGGTAGTAGTTCGCGAGCCATTTGGCCAAGGCGATTTGAATATCGGAGAGCCAGGGACGTGCATCTATGATGCGGGTGATTTCCCGAAGCTCACCTGGGAAATCGGTAGTCTCGGAGATGGCGAAGACGAAGCCAGGCGCTTGACGCGGACCAAAGGGGACTTCGACGAGATGGCCAGGGCGAAGGCGCATCCCGGCGGGGATCGCATACGTAAATGTGTCGCCCTGCCCGGCAGGGGCATCGACTGCGACTTCCGCGTAGGTCATAGCTCACTCCTACGCAGGCGTGCTAAACGAATGCGGAGAGGTCAGCTCTTGGCTTCCGCCGGTTCGGCGGCGGGCTTTTCAGCGGACGGCAAGGGCGCATTCGCTGCGGCCAGCTCTTCAGCGCTGAGACGACCCTTTTCTTTGATGCGGGCATCGCGCGCAGAGAGGCCGCGCAGATAGCCGAGCTTGGCGCGGCGGACAGAACCTTTGCGAAGGAGCTCGACTGCTTCAAGGAGGGGGGAGTTCGCGAGATAGGTGCGCTCGACGCCGACGCCGTGGGCAATCCGCCGGACGGTGAAGGATTTGGAGGGGCCGGAGCCGCCTTCGCGGACGACGACGCCTTGGAAGGACTGAGAGCGAACGCGGTCGCCTTCCTTGACCTGAGACTTCACGTTGACCGTGTCGCCGGGCTTGATGTCGGGGACCTTGATCTTCGATTTCACTTCAAAAAGTTTGCGCGCATCCATAGCAGTTTGCCTTCAGGGAAAATGAAGTCCGCCATGAGGCGGGCACCTGGATAGAATACCACACCTGCGCGGCGGAGGACAGCCTCCGTTATATTCTCCGTAGAAATCCGACAGTCGTTAGGCTCCTTTCGTGAGG
>CAMAVV010000128.1 GCA_945861815.1 Thermoflexus hugenholtzii JAD2 | reverse complement strand
CACCATAGCCGGGCAGCACGGCATTGGCGCTCTGTGCTTCGCAATCGCGCCCCCAGGCCATCTGAAGGAGCGCATCGCTGATTATCGCAAGGCGGTTGTGAGCCCTGCGAAGCAGATCGGCTCGTATAAACACGAACAGGTCGGCGCTTTTGCAATGACCTATTGCGATGAGAAGGACTCAATAGCCAGGGAGATTGGCGGGCCGAACGCCCTCTGGTACTTTGCCACAAACAAAAAGCTCTACGACCCAAGCTGGCAGCGCGTCGATATGAAGGACGTGCCGCCAAGCTATCGCTACCACAAGCTCAATGTGACTCCAGGCGATTCCGCCTTGCCGCCCAAGCCGATGGACTACAACGAGCAGATCAACACTGGCGCATTTTGCATCGGCGACCCGGATGCCTGCATCCGCGTCATCGAGATGTACCAGGATGCAGGGGCCGACCAGATCCTTTGCATGATGCAGGTCGGACGCATCCCTCATGAGAAGCTGATGAACTCGATACGCCTCATGGGGAAATACGTTATCCCGTATTTCAAAGACAAAGAAAAACGAAAGAGCGCGTGATGTGCGGCCGCTATGCCGTCGCCTCGTCTAATCCTGAGATCGAAGAGCGCTTCCACTGCGATGCTGGCTCGCAGGAGCTTCTGCCTCGCTACAACGTCGCGCCTACCCAAGAGTCGCTCGCCGTCGTTACCGATGCCAACGGCGACCGCCAAGCGAACCTGATGCGATGGGGCCTGGTGCCGCACTGGGCCAAAGACCTCTCTATCGGCGCGCGGTTTATCAACGCCAGGGCGGAGACGGCCGCTGAAACGGCAGCCTTCCGAGTCGCCTTCAGGAAACGTCGCTGCCTTGTCGTCGCCACCGGCTTTTACGAGTGGCTGCGGGAAGGTAAGGCGAAGACACCCTTCTACTTCACCCTCAAGTCCAAGGGACCCTTCGCCTTCGCTGGCCTGTGGGAGCTGTGGAAGTCCCCCGAGAATAAGTGGGTGCGCTCATTCACTATCCTCACCACAAGCGCCAATTCTGTCATGTCGCCTATCCACGATCGCATGCCCGTCATCCTCTCCCCGGAGACCGAGGCCCTCTGGCTCGACCCGCGCACCGAGGAGCCGAAGACGCTCACAAAGGTCTTAGTGCCTTTCCCGGCTGAGGAGATGGCCTATCACGAGGTCCGTCCTGGGGTGAACAGCTGGAAGATAGACACGCCGGAGTGTGTCCAACCGCTGGCATAGCGGCGATAAGCCGTTACTATCGGCACAGCCAGGCTTCTTGACAGTTGCTGCTTGGCGCAGGATAGTGCAGCCCTAGGAGCCACTTCCGTGAGCTATGACCTGCTGATAAAGAACGGCACCGTCCTGGATGGGACAGGCGCACCCCGCCGCCAGGCCGATGTCGCCGTGCGCGATGGAAAGATCGTTGAGGTGGGACGCGCACGAGACACCGCCAAGCAAGTCATTGACGCCCATGGCCTATTCGTCACGCCGGGCTTCATCGATATCCACACCCACTACGATTGTCAGCTTTTCTGGGACCCTCTCGCTACTTCTTCATGCTGGCACGGCGTCACCACGGTCATGACAGGCAACTGCGGCCTGACGCTTGCCCCGTGCAAACCAGGTGATCGCGATGCGGTTATGGGGATGTTTGCCAAGGTGGAGGAGATCACCTCCTCCGTGCTTAAGCTGGGCTTGCCTTGGGACTGGGAGACCTTTCCTCAGTGGATGGACTGCTTGGACAGGCGGCTCGGACTGAACGTCGCGCCCCTCGTCGGCCACGCAGCGATACGCCTCTACGCCATGGGCGATGCCTCCATCGAGCGCAGGGCCACAGCCGAGGAAGTCCAGCGCATGCAGGCTATCCTCGATGACTCCCTCGATGCAGGTGCCTTTGGCTGGTCAACCTCCCTTTCGCCAACCCACGTCCTCGCCAATGGCGGCCCGGTGCCCAGCCGCCTGGCTGACGACGATGAACTGCTTGCCCTTGCCCAAACCCTCGCCAAGCGGAAAACCGGCTCCATCGGCATCATCCCGCGCACGGTGATCGCTGAATTGAGCGATGGCGACCTTGATCTCCTCTATCGGCTCTCCATGACAAGCGGCCGCGCCGTCCACTGGAACGGACACCGCTACAAGTGGGACTACCCCAACGGCTGGAAGAGGGAACAGGACTACATGGCGCAGGCGGCGAAGAGGGGCGCGCACGTCTATGGCCTCAGCCGCGCGACGCCCTTCAACCGGGTCTTCACTCTCAAACGCACGGGCTTCTTCGCAGGGATCACCACCTGGCGCGAGACGATGGAGTTGCCCATCGACCAGCGCAAGGCGCGCTTTGCCGATGCCTCACTTCGCCAGGCCTATCGCGACTCCATCGATTTCCAGAATGCCGAGCCTGCCGGCAAGGGTATGCAACGCCCGCGCATCCGGTGGGCAGCTTTTTTGGTGGACAAGGCAACATTGCCAAAGAACCAGTGGATGAACGGGCAGTCTGTGGTGGATGTGGCGAAGCAGACCGGCAAGCACATCGCCGACGTGATGATTGAACTCATCCTGGAGGAGAACTTCGAGACGCAGTTCCGTTCCAAGCCCTCGCTTCCGGAGGACGAGCCTGCCACCATTGCGATGCTCTCCAGCCCGTACACGCTCCCGTATCAATCCGACGCAGGCGCGCACATCAGCGGCGACTGCATCGCTGGCGACCATACGTACTTCCTAAGCAACTGGGTGCGAGAGCGCAACCTCACGACCTGGGAAGAGGGGGTGCGTAAGTTCACCTCTCTGCCAGCCTCCATCATCGGCCTGGCCGATAGGGGCGTCATTAAAGAGGGCATGGCAGCTGACATCGCGGTCTTTGACCCTGAACGCCTCAAGACCACCCCAGCAAAGAGCGTTAACGATTTACCTGGCGGCGAGTACCGCTTTATTCAAGGCGCTGAAGGCGTCCACTGCACCATCGTCAATGGACAGGTCTTTGTGAAGGACGGCAGGCACACTGGAATCGAGCCGGGGCGCGTTCTTCGCAGCAGCGCAAGGAAGGGCTAGCTATGCACTATCGCTGCACCGCGAGTTCCTACAACCGCTCCGGCACCTCGTTCGGGTCCTTGTTCTCTGGCCGTCCGTGGGGGCGCTTCCGCATCAGGTCCTTGGGCGAGATCACGCCGCTGGAGATGACCAGGCGCAGGCCCTCATCGAGCGTCAGGTCGGTGAAGATGACATCTTCCTTCGGAACGATTGCCAATAGCCCCGATTGCGGAGTAGGCGTCGTCGGCACCAGCACATTGCAGAAGATCTTGCCTTCCCCATCGGTCACCTCTGCAGTGAGGAAACCGATAGTGTGCGTCTCTTTGCTGGGCCAGGGGATAATGACAACCCGGTGCGGCGCTTTCCCAGCGGTAGATAACGAGTCCATGATCTGTTTTGTTGGGTTGTAGATAGACTTGATTAGCGGAACTCGCAGGATAACCATCTCCACTGCGCGAATGAACGGCCGCCCATACGTGGTGCGCACGATGAGCCCGACGATGTAGACGCTGACGATGGTGATGCCGACGCCAACTCCTAGAATTTCCCGGCCAAAGATTTGCTCAACAAGCGGCTGAACTCGGTCATCGACAAAATTGAAAAAGATACTGAGGATAAGAGCGGTAACGACAAGCGGGATGAGGGCGATGGTGCCGGCGATGAGATGGGTCCGCAGGTGCCGGAACAGCCAGTGGATATAGAGACGCTCGCGCACTCTATATGGAATCGATCCGATGTGTTGACGTGCTTTGTGATTTGGTTCCATCATCCACCCGCCATGTGCCGGGCAAGCTCTTCCAACGATTCCGCCGCGCTCGCTGACAAACCAGACCGTTTCAGTATGGCGATACTTGCATCCATTCGTTTACCTGCCGCCGCTTCGCAGAAGCGTTTTGCCCCGACACCTTCCATAATGCGAAGCATGAAATTGAGACGTTCGTCAGATAGCGGCTCGTCACGGACGATTGTTGCTTCAAGCGCCGCCTGGTCTTTCCCGGTGGACATCTTGAACGCAGCAAGGATGGGCAACGACCGTCGCTTATCCAGCATCTCGATGAACTGAGACTTTGCGCTGCCGTGGACGCCCCAGATAGCGGCGACCTCTTCGCGAATAAGCGCCGCCGCTCCAACAAGTTCACCAAACTCTCTCAGCGCGTCGATTGTTCCTGGCTGGGCGTGAGCAAGGGATGCGCCCATCGCGCAGGCGCACCCGTAGAGCGATGCCTTGCCCTTAAGGGTTTCCAGATACGATTCAGGCGTCTGTTGCGGCGTTCCCTCTGCAGAGATCTCAGCATAGAGGCTCTCCGTGATGCGCAGGCAGGCCTTGTCCAGTATCGCCATTGCGCCAACGATGCGCTCTGCCGCCATACCTTGTTCTTCCAGGCGCATGAGCGTGAGGCGTGCGAGTGCATACATGCCGTCGCCGGCGTTGATTCCCTGGGAGGCGCCTGCATGCCACCAGAGCGCCGCTCTGCCGTTCACTTCAGGCGCTCCTCTCCGAAGCTGCTCGTGGATCTGGAAGTAGGCGTTCGTTAGTTCGATGGCCGCGGCGGCAGCCATCGCCTTTTGTGCGGAGCCGCCCACTGTCTCAGTAGAGACGAGCGTCAGCGTCCCCAGATTACGTTCCTGCATCCCGTGCCGCTCCGGCATCCCCATCTGGTCGGCCCAGCCAAGGTGATAGCGCAGCATACGGATAAGAGGCGACTTTGAATCGGCGATGGACCGCTTGAGTTCAGCCTCGATCTCTGGTTGCAAGCGCATAAGGGAGCTTGGCCTAGGTGTGGTTGTCATACCGCAACCCTACCGATTACGGCCTCAAGTTGTTCCTGCGTGACAGGCCCTTTGCGTAGTATCTTGGGCGGCCTCTGTGTCAGGTCGATGATGGTTGACTCTACGCCGCCCTTACATCGCCCAGTGATGACGTAGCCGGCGTCATTGCCAAGCTGTGCCCTCACCTCGCGCGCCGTTGTCACCGATGGCTGCCCTGATCTGTTCGCGCTGGTGCCGACAAGGGGTGCGCCGAGACCTTTCGCAAGCGCGCGCGGCGTTAGATGGTCAGGGATGCGGATTGCAACGGTCGGCGCATTGGCGGTCACGATGTCAGGAATCAGCGACGAGCGCTCGACGACCACTGTGAGCGCACCTGGCCAAAAGCAGTCGGCGAGCTTCAACGCAGCAGAGGGGAGATTCTTTGTCGCAGCCTTCATCATCTCTCTATCGGCAATCAGGATTGGCAAGGCCATGGTCAAC
>CAMAVV010000127.1 GCA_945861815.1 Thermoflexus hugenholtzii JAD2 | reverse complement strand
CGAACTTGTGGGCTGCGCTCACAACGAAGGCGCGAGTGATCGGGAAGTTCTCGACGTATGGCTGGGTCGCGAAGACGGTGGTCAGCTCGGCGAAGGGCACGAACGTCGCCCAGTCCAGCATCCTGCGCTGTAGGTCTCGAATCATGTCGCGGCGCTTTGCAAAGTCAAGCGTCTGCTCCTGGTCGGTTAAGAGCTTGTCGATTTCTGCGTTCGAATGCTTGCCATAGTTGGTGGTGCCGCCCGTCGATACAAAGGTAACGATTTGGTCGGCTGGATCGTCCATCGTCTGACCGCCGCCTGTTGTTGCGATATCGAAATCGTTGCGCTGAAGGGCCAGAACGCGGTCGGCGGTATTCGCGATAACGCGAACAGTTGACTTGACGCCTAACTTGCCCAGGATACTGCTGAGCACTTCGGCGTAGTCGGATTGCTGGGGCACCGCGACAATCACCAAGTTCAGGCTTGCCGGGTCGATGCCAGCCTCTTGGAAGAGTTTCTTTGCCTCATCGAGGTCGGCTGGATCTTGGGCATTGTTCCTGATTCGGAAGCCTGGAGTGGTTAAGAGCTCCTGGTTTGTAAGCGTGAACCGGCCGCCAAAACTCTCAGGAACGAGCCACGTTGGCGGGTAGACGAGTCCGCCGCCGCGGACGACATTGGCAAGGGTCTTCCTATCGAGGCCCACGCTGATTGCCTTGCGGACTTTTTGGTTGGCAAGGGCGCCGCGGGAGCTGAAATAGAGGACGTTCATGCTGGCGCTATTGCCGATCTTCACGTTCGGGATCGACCGCCGAGCCTCGTCCTTCTGCTCGGGCAGCATGTCGCTGCTATAGCCGCAGGTGCATTCGAGGCGGCCGGTGCGGAAGGCTGCAAAGGCCAGTGCCTGGTCAACGATGAATTGATACATGACGCCGTCCAGGTAGGGCATCGGACGGCCTTCCGCGTCCTTTTTCCAATAGGTCGTGTTCTTTTGGAGCTCGGTGCTGACGTTGTTTTGGAAGCTCTTGTACTTGAATCCTCCAGTACCGACAGGATTTGCCTTCCATGCGCCTGCGACATCCGGTGAATGCGCCGGGTACATGAGCATGAAGGGCGTCGACAACGTGTTAAAGAGCGATGCGCTGGGCGCCGTGAGCAAAACACGGAAGGTGTAGTCGTCCGGCGCGTCAAAGGATTGGATCACGCGGAGGCGGGGCACCATGGCGACGGCTTGGGGGTCAGAGCCCTTTGCCGCCCTGTTGAATGTGTAGACCACATCTTTTGCCGTGAACTGCGTGCCATCGTGCCACTTTACGTCTCTCCGCAGAGTGTACGTGATCGTTTTGCCATCGCTGCTGATGTTGTAGCTCTGGGCGAGGTCGTTACGGATGGTCGAGCCGTCCACCGGGTCTACGTCCGTAAGGTTATTGAGCATATTTTGCAGGATGATGGCGGAAAACTGCCCGGTAGTGGATAAGGTGTCCCAGCTATTGGCGAAGGCGCCTGAGACCCGGAGGTTGAAGGTTCCGCCAGTCTTCACGGGGCGGGGCGTAGGTGTGGGGGTCGCTGCAGGCGTCGGGGTGGACGCAGGGATAGCCGTCGATGCCGGGGCGGCTGTCGGCCCTTGGGTTGCCGGGGCGGTGGTTGCCGTTGCCGCGGGCGGGCGTGTAGGCGCGGGGGTCGGCGCCTCCTCTTCGTCACTGCCGCATGCCGCCAGTATCATCACCACAACCATAGATAGTGACAGGGCAAGCCATGATCTCTTTGTAATCCTCTGAATCATTCGGGCCTCCTCATGTGGGTCGTCAGGGTCTGGATTCCACCAGTGCACAGCTATATATACAGAAGTCGCTCTGTGGCGTCAATCAGGAAAGCGAGGTTCTTGGGTAATAGGATGCGCGCGTACACGCATGTCCGCTTGTGTTCATTACTAGCCCCTCCTTGGCATCTCGTGTAGGATACATGGGCCAGATTGGCGAGAGGGTTGGAATGGCAAAAGCAAGCAGCAGCAAAGAGCCTCCTTTTGAAGAGGCGTTCCACAAGCTGGAAGAGACGGTGCAGGCGCTGGAAACCGGCAATCTGACGCTGGCCCAGGCGACATCTCTCTACGAGGAGGGGATGCGCCTCGCGAAGGTATGCACCCAGCGCCTCGATGCCGCCAAACTCAAGATCTCCGAATTGCAAAGCGCCTTTGCGAAGGCACAGGACGGGGCCGGAGAGAGCGCCGTTGAGGAAGACGATGAGTGAGGGAGTCGTGCCGACGCCCGTTCGCGGCGACTTCCATATGCACACGTGGTACTCGAAGGACTGCGTAACCCCGCCGAAATCCCTGGTTGCGCGCGCGCTCAAGGTTGGCCTCACCTGCATTGCGGTGACGGAGCACAATAACGTCGAAGGGGCGCTGGCCGTGAAGAAGCTCGCGCCGCCCGAGCTGAAGGTCATCATTGCCGAAGAGGTGAAGACGACCCACGGCGAGATCACGGGCTTCTTCCTGGAGAAGACGATTCCCCCCGGCCTTTCACCCCTGGAGACCTGCAAGCGCATCAAGGAGCAGGGGGGTCTCGTCTCTATCCCTCACCCCTTCGACCGCGTGCGCCGCTATGTGCTGAAGCGCGAGGTCTTTGAGCCGATCCTGCCGTATGTGGACATCGTGGAAATTTTCAATGCGCGAACGACCTTCCTTCGCGATTCGAACATGGCCTTGGACTTTGCGAAGGAGCACCACTTTGTCACCGGCGCAGGCAGCGACGCCCATTGCGCCTGGGAGCTCGGCCACGTTTCGGTGGAGATGCCTGACTTCAACGGGCCCCAGGAGTTCAAATCGGCCCTGGGCCATGCCAGGATCCGCGCGCGTCGTTCAATGCCCCTCGTCCACGGTGTGAGCAAGCTCAACACCTACCGCAAGAAAATCTTCGGCTACACGATCAAAAGCGCGTAAGCCGTATGGCGAAAGACTTCCACATTGGCCTCTTCGCGACTGGCCGCGGGCAGGGTTCGTTCCTTCTCGTTCAGGCGATCCACGAGGCTATCCAGGCAGGCCGGTTGAAGGCCAAGATCCTCTTTGTCTTCAGCAATAGAGAGCCGGAGGAGTTTGGGCCCACCGACAGCTTCTTCGCGATGGTGCGAGGACTCGGCTATCCGCTCATCACCCACTCTTTCCGAAAGTTCAAGGCGCGCTTTGGGAATGGCACAACCTGGCGCGATGAATACTATCGCGAGGTGATGGCGAAGCTTGCCGGGCACAAGCCTGATATCAGTGTGCTGGCGGGCTATCTCCACATCTTCAGCCCGGAGATGTGCCGGCGCTATCCCGCCATCAATCTTCACCCGGCTGCCCCAGGCGGTCCCATCGGGATGTGGCAGCAGGTTATCTGGCAGCTTATCGCCAGCAAGGCTACATCGAGCGGCAACACGGTCTTTTACGTGACCGAGGAGATGGACAAGGGGCCGAGAGTGACTTACTCCATTTTCTCCCTTCGCGGCACGCTCTACGATGCGCATTGGAAGGCGATCGAAGGGAAGCCGGCGGCAGACTTGGAGAAGAGTCCAGGCGAGGAGCTGCCGCTCTTCAAAGTCATTCGCGAAGAGGGGGCCTTGCGCGAGCGGCCCCTGGTGGTGGAGACGCTGCGCGCCTTTGCAGAGGGGCGAGTGCGCGTAGAGAAGGGCGCGGTGTTGGATGCCCAAGGCAAGCCCGTGAAGGGCATCGACCTGACGGCGGAGATAGAGGCGGGGTTAATAAGGAAGTAGCGGCGAGGCTCTAGGCTGTCTTCTGTTCCCCCGGCAGCTGTGCCGGCTGGCCATTGCCCGCGAGCAGCAGCGGCTGGCGCTTTGAGCGGATCGTCTCTTCCGTGATAAGGCACTTCCGCACGTCTGTCATGGACGGAATTATGTACATGACTTCCATGAGCGTCTCTTCGATGACTGTTCGCAGACCGCGCGCGCCCGTCTTTCGCTTGAGGGCTTCGTCGGCTGCGGCTTGCAGAGCCTTGTCGTCGAAGACAAGCTCCACCTTATCGAGAGCGAAGAGGCGCTGGTACTGCTTCACCAAGGCGTTCTTCGGCTCAGTGAGGATGCGCATGAGGGAGTCGCGATTCAGCGCCTCCAAGCCCACGCAGACGGGCAAGCGGCCGACGAATTCAGGGATAAGCCCGAACTGCATCAGGTCGTCCGGGATAAGGTTCTGGAGTTGGTGGTAGGCCTCTTCTTGTGGGTCGCGCACGCGCTGAAGGGCATCGCTCGTGCGAAAGCCCATGGTGGCAGGGCCCTGGCCGCGGCGCTTGGCGACGATCTTCTCGAGGCCTTCGAATGCGCCGCCGCAGACGAAGAGGATGTTGTTTGTCTTGAGTTGGAGGAACTCCTGGTAGGGATGCTTGCGCCCGCCCTGTGAGGGGACGTTGGCGGTGCAGCCTTCGATGATTTTCAGGAGCGCCTGCTGGACGCCTTCGCCGGAAACATCGCGCGTGATAGAGGGGTTTGCCCCTTTGCGCGCGATCTTGTCGATCTCGTCGATGTAGACGATGCCGATCTCCGCCTTGGAGATGTCCCACTCGGCGGCCTGGATGAGGCGGAGCAATATATTCTCGACGTCTTCACCTACGTAGCCTGCTTCTGTGAGGCTGGTGGCGTCGGCGATGGCGAAGGGGACTTCCAGGATCTTCGCGAGGGTTTGCGCCAGGAGCGTCTTGCCGGAGCCGGTAGGCCCGACGAGCAGGATGTTGCTCTTATCGACTTCGATCGCGCCTGGCTGGCCGCCCGTTCTGACGCGCTTGTAATGGTTGTAGACGGCGACGCTGAGGACCTTCTTGGCCTTTTCCTGGCCGACGACGTACTCGCTGAGTTGTTCGTAGATGCGGTGCGGCGTGAAGCTGCCAACAGGCGAGCCTTTGATCGGCGTTGCCGCCGGGGCCTGCTCATCGATGATGCGCTGGCAGAGGGTGACGCACTCGTCGCAGATGTAGACCTTGCCCGGCCCTGCGATAAGTCGTTTGACCTGCGCCTGCGCCTTGCCGCAGAACGAACACTCGTACTGTGCGCGAGGCCCTCTTGGAGGTGGTGGTGTCGTCGTCGTCGCCATTCGGCTCCTTATGTGACTGGTATGCCGTGGATGCGCGGATGGTTAGCGGGCGACGGCGAGCTTCGTCAGTTTGCCCGTGAGGACGTCGTCAACGAGTCCGTATTCCTTCGCCTGCGATGCGTCGAGGTAGAAGTCGCGGTCGGAGTCGCGGGCGATGCGCTCGTAGGGCTGGCCTGTGTTGTCCGAGAGGAAGCGGCGCAGCTTGTCCTGGAGGCGCAGGATCTCCTTGGCGGCGATCTCGATATCGGTCGCGGAGCCGCC
The DNA here is from genome assembly GCA_945861815.1 of Thermoflexus hugenholtzii JAD2. Taxonomy (GTDB): domain Bacteria; phylum Chloroflexota; class Dehalococcoidia; order SHYB01; family SHYB01; genus VGPF01. The sequence continues at coordinate 9 of CAMAVV010000127.1, read as the reverse complement.
TGCGCCGCC
>CAMAVV010000126.1 GCA_945861815.1 Thermoflexus hugenholtzii JAD2 | reverse complement strand
GGCCCCAGGAGGAGGAGCGGTGGGTACTGGCGCCGCAGTAGCGATAGGCTGTTGCGCTGTCGTGGCCGAGGGCGACAGCGTGCTTTCCTGCGCACCATCGCCGCCGCTTGAACAGGCGGAGACGACGAGCATCGCCGCGAAGAGGACTGCAATTGTGAGTCGTTTGGCATTCATAGATCGGGGGTTGTATACCAGACGCGGTATTGTGGTAGAATCCGCACATGGCGAAAACGATTGGGTCATGGGTCGCTTCGTCTGTCAAGGCTCTATGGTTCATATTCACCCCTCTACCACACTTGGAGGGGCTGATGGGGATTCTAACTTTCCTGGTTGTACTCCTGGCGGTTTGCGGCTTTGCGGGGCCGATTGTACTCGCCATTGTACTCGCCATTATTCAGCCAGACTTGACGGAGCCACACTTTCCGCGATGGGCGTTTTTCCTGATTGCCCTTTCCGTGTTTGCCTTCCTCGCAATCATAGCGACTACGAAATATCAATTCGCCGTTGATAAGCGAAAGACCAAACAGGCAAAGGCTATCAAGTCGCTGCCCGAACTGCGTAGGCAGGGAATTGACTTACGGGATGAGGGATTGAGACCAATATTCAGCCCTGCTCTACAGGGCTGAATTTCTAGATGTTCCCAATGGCGGGACAGCACGCTCAGCGTGCTGGAAGACATCAGCGACTATGACGCTAATATGTTCAGTATTCTAAAAGACATTCCGCCGCCGTCAGTTCCCCCCAACCTCGTCGTCACGTTGTTCATGGACGAGCAGTCCGACACCCTCCGCGCAACTGACGAGCGCGTAAGGAGGCTAGAGGCAACTATGAAACATCTCAACCAACAAGGGCTTGATACGTGAGATTGTCCGACTTGATAAGCTTCAACAGCGTGTCCCGAAATAGATACTTATTCTTCCGGTTGTTGAATCGCCACTCTAGTTCATCGAGGTAGGAGTCCAGATGTTTAGCAGAGAGTTTGTGATAGGAACCCGTTACGGATCGCTTGAACAGCGACCATACGCCTTCGACGGTATTGGTGTGAACATCGCCGCGCACCCACTCCTCTGCGCTATGGTTGACCGTCTCATGCGTGGTGTCAGCATCGGCAACCCCGCGATAGGCAGGCCATTCGTCGGTGATGATGCGCGTAGCGGTAGGCAGGGTGTTGTTACGGATGAACCCATGCAAAGTGTGGCGTCCGTTATCGTCAATGACTTGGAGAACCACATCGCCGCCCCGTTGAATCGCTCCGGCCACGATAGTCTTATTCCCTTTGTAGCCGTGCCCCTTGCCTCTGACCTTGCCCCCGACATAGGTTTCGTCAACCTCAACCGTCCCATCGAGTTTAGGTCTATCAACCTGGGCCATCGCCGCCCTGATGCGATGGCAGAGATACCAAGCCGTTTTGTAGGACACGCCAAGGGTGCGCTTCATCTGGTTAGCAGAGATACCCTTCTTGGCCTCGACCATTATCAGGACTGCCATGAACCACTTGCGGAGCGGGAGTTTGGTATCGTGAAAGATGGTGCCAGTCATGGCAGAGAATTGGTAGCCGCATGAATAGCAATCCCATACAAACCGCTCAGAGTCATACGCTTGCCGCTCAGACTCGCATCGTGGGCATCGGACGCCTTCAGGCCAGCGCAATTCCGCTATCGCGTCGCGGCATTCTTCTTCCTTGTGAAACCGCTCCATTATCTGCATCATATCCATTGACTTTAATGGCATTGGAGGCTCCTTATGCCCAACCGTAAAAAGACTGCTCGCGAGATGAATGACGTGGAGTTGGAGAAGCGCATTTTCCCCAAGCGTGTGCTGGATGAACTGAAGCGCGTTGCACATGAACAACCCGAGAAACAGAAGCAGCAAAAGAAGAAGTAGTGTTCATCTCTACTGAAGGGTATCAGATATGAGTCACCGTGTCAAGTATATAAGCACCCAGAGATCTATAGTAGTGTAGACGACCGTGCCAGCCTTTTGGATGTGCCAATCCTTACGATTCTATGAACTTGGACTTGCGGCACTGCGCTGGCGCACAAGGAGATCGGGGGTGTCAGAGACCACGGCCTGAACGCCCAATTTCTTGATAGCGGTGTAGTTGAGTCCCGCATCCACGTCCCAGGCGAGGATGGGCCAGCCACGCTGACGGCACCGGGCCATGAGCTTCGAAGAAAGGGCGCGATGCTCCGGCTGGACCCAGTGAGGCTTCACCATGCCGAGGAACCACTTGGGCGGCATGCGATAGAGGCGGCCACGGCCCCAGGCGTAGCCGCGCGCAATCTTTGGCTCCAGGCGGCGCGCAGTATCGAGGGCGCGAGCGCTGAAGCTGGAGAGCAGCGCCGTCTCAAGGCGGTTGTGGCGGCGGATGACATCGATGGTCGCTGCGACGAGAGGTGTGACAGACAGCCCAAAGATCTTCACCTCGACGTCGATAAGGAAGTCGCGAGGCATGGCCTCGAAGACTTCATCAAGAGTCGGCAGCTTTGCGCCTTTGAACTTTGGGTCAAACCACGAGCCTGCGTCGAGGCGCTGGAGGTCGGCAAGGGTCATTGCGCCGACTTTGCCCTTGCCGTTAGTAGTGCGCTTCACCGACGCATCGTGAATGACGACGACCTTCCTGTCCCTGGTGAGGCGCACGTCCAGTTCGATGCCGTCCACGCCAGCCTCATAGGCCATGCGAAAACTCTCGATGGTGTTTTCAGGCGCGGCGCGGGACATACCACGATGGCCGATGACAAGAGGGAAATGAGAAGAATCGAGAGGAAGCCGCCAGGAAGTGGGGCGAGTTGGCATTGCGCTCTACTTTAGCCTCAGACGCCACATATCGCTGAGGTCGCCTGTGCTGCCAGCGCCGGCAAAGATATAGACAGACCTGCCAAAAACGTCGGTTGCGCCTGCGTGGCTTTGGCGCGCCTCTGGAGCGGGAGCGGCGATGGTTACAGCGCTCCAGCCGGAGGATGCGCCAAAGGTCCAGACGTCGTTCACGGTGCCTGACTGGGTGAAGCCGCCAAAGACGACGAAGCGCGAGGCCGCAGGGTCGGCTTGCAGTTCGGAGAAGAATCGTGGCGAAGGCTTCGTTGCGCCTGCAGGCGTTTCGGCCCAAGTGCCCGTCGCCGGGTTGAAGCGCCACAAGTCGCCAAGGATAGGCGTCTCGTTAGACTGGCCGCCGAAGAGGACAACGGACTTGGATTCGAGATCGAAGGCACAGCGGTGGAGACAGCGCTTGATGGGCTTTGCGCCGGATGCCGTGAGGTCGCGCCATTGGCTTGTGGCGAGGTCGAATGCCCAGGTATCGTCGAAGCGGCCGGAGTTGGTGAAGCCGTGGGAGATGTAGATGACATCGGCTTCGCCATCGTAGGCGGCGCAGGAGCCGTAGCGCGTGGGAGGCTTGCTGCCGGCAGCGTTCACCTCGCGCCATTGGTTCGTCGAGGGATTGAATGCCCAGACATCGTTGAAGAAGCCGCTGGAGCTTTGGCCGCTGAAGACGACCATTTTCGAACGCTTCGTATCGAAGACGGCGACGTGTCCCCACCGGGCAGAAGGGCCGCTTGCGCCATCGGCAACTTTTGTCCAGCGGCTGCTGCCTATATCGAATGACCAAGTATCGTTAAGTCCTTGTCCGCCGGCTCTACCGCCAAAAAGGATGAGTCGCTTACCAGCGCTATCGTGAACGAGAGTAGCGTCACGGCGCGCGCCGGGGCCGCCATCGAAACGCACCTGCTCCCAGCGCGGGCTATCGGCAACGGGCGCGCGGGTTGTGGTGGCAGCGGGCGAGTCGTCGCTGGAGCAGGCGGCAAGGAGCAGCGCTGCGACGAGCATGAGCGTGGTGAGGCGAAAGAACTGTCGCAGCGTCGGCATGGCGCTCCAGTCTAGGTGCATCACTAAAGGGAAGTGGTAGCCCCAAAGCTACCATATTCGAAGGGGAATCGTCGACGAAAAGTGCCTCGTAAGGCGTCAAGACGGTGATCCCAGCACCCTTGCGGCACTCTACCACCCAAAGGTACACCCTCAGCCATCATCTTGTCAGCCGACGAAAGCACCAAATAGGTTTATGATGAGGCATAGCCATAGCAATGTCAGAGGTGCTTTGATGTCTCCAACCAAAGAGCAAGTCCTTGAAGCTTTGAAGGAAGTATTCGACCCCGAGATCCCCGTTAATATCGTGGACCTGGGTCTGGTGTATGTATGCGATGTCGACGACAAGGGGGCAGTGAACGTCCAGATGACATTGACCGCCCCTGGGTGCGGTATGGGGGACTACATCGCGAACAACGCCCGTGAAAAGATACTAGACCTGGATGGAGTCACGGACGCCAAAGTCCAGATAGTTTTCGATCCGCCGTGGACGCCCGATAGAATTTCCGCCGAGATTCAAGAAGAGCTGGGCATCTCATGAAAGTATTCTGGCGCGCGAGCAAGTCCGGCGAACATCTCATGCTCGAACTCGATAACGGTGACCTCACTCGGGTGGGCTTCATCCTTCGCACACCCAGCACCATCGACGCCGTTGCCCAGACCCGAGGTTACGCCCCTGAACGCTCCAAGAACGGATTCCCAACCATCGAAGAGGCCCGCAGTTTCGTCGAGTCCTTTAGCCCCTGGAAGGAATTTGGCGGCGGCGAGCTCCTCGTGGAACCCGGAACTCGACCCCGGGTTTAAGACTCCAGAAATCCCACACTTTGGCTAATGTAGGATCAGATGGACCAGCCGAGGGATAGGGCGAGAAGCCAAGATAATGTTGTGCTCAGCGTCGTCGATCAATCCCCGTTGCGGCGTGGCGGCAACGCAGCAGAGGCGCTACGCGAATCGGTCGAACTAGCCAAAGCGGCTGAACGGGCTGGGTTTGCAAGGTACTGGGTCACTGAACATCACAACACCGGTGCATTGGCCGGTACCAGCCCAGAGATCCTGATCGGCCAGATCGCAGCGCGCACCTCTTCCATCCGTGTTGGAAGCGCCGGTGTGATGCTCTCCCACTATTCCGCGCTCAAAGTCGCAGAGCAGTTCAGCGTGCTGAATAGTTTCTATCCTGGACGCATCGACCTCGGCATCGGTCGCGCACCCGGGAGTGATCAACTGACGGCGCAAGCACTAGCTGACCCACGACCTGAAGTAGATATCATGAGCTTCCCTCGACAGGTGACCGATTTGCTGAGCTACTTCCACGGGTTCGCTGAGCAAGCGCACCCATTTTCAGCTATCCGCGCGCACCCCGGCCCAGCCCCCGAAGGCCAGCCTGAAGTATGGCTTCTCGGCTCCAGCGACTATAGCGCGCGACTCGCAGCGCACTTAGGGTTGCCGTTCGGGCTTATATACTTGACGCAGATTCTCCATGCTCCTACCTCAGGTGGTATGTCCGATTCCGTCGGGCTGCTCCTGAGGAAATGGTAGAATCGCGGGCATGGGCACACGC
>CAMAVV010000125.1 GCA_945861815.1 Thermoflexus hugenholtzii JAD2 | reverse complement strand
CGCCAGGGGGTGGCGCTCCGCCAGGGGGTGGCGCTCCGCCAGGGGGTGGCGCTCCGCCGGGAGGCGGCCCGAAACCAAGTTGTTGCTGAACGTTTGAGGCATTGTTACCAAAGACGTCGCGCATTGCGTCGTTGTTGCGGCCGATGTTGTTGAGCGCTATGCCCAAGCCGGCGTTCAGTGCATTGCCAAGGCTTTGGCCTTGCTGGCCAGCCTGGTTCACCGCGTTCCGCGCTTGATCGTCGCGGTTAAGAAGCTGAGCAACGGTAATGAGTCCATTGGCGCCGGCAAATGGATTAGAAGAACCCTGTCCGCCAGGAGGCGGCGCTCCACCGGGAGGTGGTGCTCCGCCGGGAGGTGGTGCTCCACCAGGGGGTGGCGCTCCGCCGGGGGGTGGCGCTCCGCCGGGGGGTGGCGCTCCGCCGGGAGGTGGCGCTCCGCCGGGAGGTGGCGCTCCGCCGGGAGGTGGCGCGCCGCCAGGAGGCGGCGCGCCGCCAGGAGGGGGCGCTCCGCCAGGAGGGGGCTGACGGGTGAAGTCGAATGCGTTGCCGCCAAGGCCAGTGTTGCCAGACGGGAGGTTTAACACATTCCCAGGAGTCACATTGAATAGCAATAGGCCAGGGGCAGCGGATGTCCCACCGCCAGGAGGTGCGTCGCCGGAGCGGAAGGCGGCAACGGAGACGCCGGAATTGCCGGAAAGAACGGCAAGATTAGAGGCGCCAGCCTGACCGCCTTGGCCGCCCTGAGGGGTTGCCCCGCCAGGGGAGCCACCAGTTCGAAGGACAAATTGTGTACGGCCTGTGCCGCTACCGCCACCTGGGGGCGTTTGCTGATTACCCCCGGCAGGAGGGGCAGCCCCGCCGCCTGTGTTTTGGGCGAAGACAGGGACAGCCGAGCCAAGAGCAGTTACAACCATGACGCCGCCAACGATGAGGCGGAAAAGGAGCGGCGGTTGTTTCCGTGCAGCGTGCCGTTTCTTCGGGGTGTTCTGTGCCTTCATATTTCTCTCCTTATGCAGGATCCGTGTCCTCGCGCCCGGCTATTGGGTGAGTGTTCCTTTGATGGTGTATATCTCTCCGGCGGAGACGATCTCAAAGACCGACGGCGGGAAGATGAGGTCCTCGCGGATATCACCGCTCACGTCGCCAGTGATGACGGCCACCCGGGCAACGCGGGTCGTGATGCGTGTCCCCTGCCGGGTTAGCGCGAAGTTCTGCACTTCGACTTCGGCATTTGCCAGGAGTATTAGGATGCTGCCATCCTGGAACTCTATGGCAACCTGCGAGTTTGCGCCGGAGCGAACTCTGTCGCCGATCTCGATGCCCGTGTTATTCGCCGCTGCGACGAAGTTGCCACTAGCGCCGACTCGATATGTAGCCGTGCCAGATTGAATCTTGATGACGGCCACGATCGGCCGGGGTGTAGGCGTGGGCGTTGGGGCAGGCGTGGCCGTTGGGCGAGGCGTGGGAGTTGCGGTAGGCACAGGGGTCGCTGTTGGCGCAGGCGTTGGAGCCGGAGCAGGTGTAGGAGCCGGGGTCGGACGCGGCGTCGGAGTTGGGGTGGGGCTTGGGGTTGGTTGGACCCGAAGGATTTTGCTATCAATCTTGAGCGTCTTGCCCGTCGCTTCGTAGCGGAAGCTCGACTCGGCCTTGACCGGGGGATTGAGCGGGGTCCGGTCGTTGTTTCTTAACTCAGCAGTGATCTTGTTGTCGCCAGCGCCGTAGCCGGTGATCTTGACGCTTGTATTTGCTGTGTCAGTCAGCGCAGCGCCGTTGACCTCGACATGGATATGGCCTTCGCCAGCTTTAACACCTTTGCCTACGCCCTTCGCGTTGAGCTTGAAGTTAGAGACTTTAAACTTCAATTCAGTAACGTTGTCGCGAACGGTTGCGCCATTTGCAGGCTTATCTATCCGGAGGGTAGGCGTTTTAGACTGCGCGGAGACGGCGGCAGGAATGAAGCATGCCGCCAGAAGGGAGAGTGTGGCAAAGAGAGTGATGAGTCGTTTCATGAAATCCTCCCCAGAACTTCCGACCGACTATTCCTGGTATTTAGCTGTTCGCGCGATAACCCGCCACCAGTATAGACACGCAGGCCGGGATTTTGCAAGGTTTCCCACACTTTTTGCATATATTCCTCACCCTTTGAGGTTAAACGTAATACGGGCGAGCAGGCACATCGGATTGAGGAGACAATGGGCGGAGTAGATCTCCCGATCCGCTTTACACTGCATTCCTCCCTATCCAACGTCTGCAAGAATTGCCACTACTATTGTCGGTAACTGGAGTGCATGGGCCGAGCGTGTAAACCCCCAATCTTTGTTGACCAATTAGGTTGACAATAGGCAAAGTCGGTTGCTACACTAGCTCCGTAGTTGACCACAACGGTCAACAACATCCAACAGAAGCGGAAGACGACATGACCACCACCCCAAAAGACATCCTTAGTAAAGAATATAAGTGGGGCTTCTCGACCGATGTCGAAGCTGATGTCGCGCCGAAGGGGCTTAACGAAGAGATTGTCCGGTTCATTTCGCACAAGAAGCAGGAACCGGAGTGGATGCTCGAATGGCGCCTGAAGGCCTACCGCCACTGGCTGACGTTGAAAAATGAAGAGCCAACTTGGGCAAATGTCAGCTATTACCACATCGACTACCAGGACGTTGTTTACTACGCCGCGCCTAGGAAGCCAGGCGACGGGCCAAAGAGCCTTGAAGAGATAAACCCAGAAGTCATGGAGGCGTTCAACAAACTCGGCATCCCACTCGGAGAGCAGAAGCGGCTCGCTGGGATAGCCGTCGACGCAGTCTTCGACAGCGTCTCTGTAGCGACCACATACAAGGAGACCTTGGAGAAGCAAGGCATCATCTTTTGCTCCTTCAGCGAGGCGCTGCAAAAGCACCCCGACCTCGTGAAGAAATACATGGGTTCGGTGGTGCCGTATACCGACAACTTTTTCGCCTCGCTCAACGCCGCTGTCTTCAGCGACGGCTCCTTCGCCTACATCCCCAAGGGCGTGCGCTGTCCCATGGAATTAATGACCTACTTCCGCATCAATCAGGCCGATACGGGCCAGTTCGAGCGAACGCTCATCGTCGCCGAAGAGGGCTCCTATGTGAGCTACCTCGAAGGGTGCACAGCGCCGACCCGTAAGAAGCACCAGCTGCACGCCGCCGTCGTAGAGCTCGTCGCCCTCGACGGCGCCGAGATCAAGTATTCGACGCTCCAGAACTGGTATCCGGGCGATGTGGACGGGAACGGCGGCGTTTACAACTTCGTCACGAAGCGCGGCAAGGCGATGAAAAACTCGAAGATATCCTGGACGCAAGTCGAAACGGGTTCAGCGATCACCTGGAAATATCCCAGCGTTATCTTGCAGGGCGACAATTCTATCGGCGAGTTCTACTCGGTGGCGCTGGTGAACAACCGCCAGCAAGCGGATACGGGCACCAAAATGATCCACATGGGAAAGAACACGCGCAGCACGATCATCTCGAAGGGCATCTCGGCGGGGCGAGGCAACCAGACCTATCGCGGCCTGGTGCGCGTGATGCCTGGGGCCGAGAACGCCCGCAACTACACGCAGTGCGACTCGCTGCTCATCGGCGAGAAATGCGGCGCGCACACGGTGCCCTATATCGAAGTGCGCAACCCAACGGCACAGGTGGAACACGAGGCTTCGACCTCGAAGATCAGCGACGACCAGCTTTTCTACGTGATGCAGCGAGGAATCGCCGCCGAGGATGCCAAGTTCATGATCATCAACGGCTTCTGCCGTGAAATCTTCAAGGAATTGCCCCTGGAGTTCGCAGTCGAGGCGACGCAACTGCTCAAAGTGAGCCTGGAGGGGGCGGTAGGCTAACCTATGTCAAACACTATACCAATCTTAGAAGTCCGCGACCTGCATGCCACAGTTGCCGGCAAGGAGATCCTCAAAGGCATCTCGCTCACGGTGCGCGCCGGTGAGGTCCACGCAATCATGGGTCCCAACGGCTCCGGCAAAAGCACCTTCACCCACATCGTCGCCGGGAACCCCGCCTTCACCGTCACAAGCGGCCAGGTGCTTTACAAGGGGAAAGACCTCCTGACGATGAGCGTGGACGTTCGAGCAAAGGAAGGCGTCTTCCTCGGCTTCCAATATCCCGTCGAAGTGCCGGGAGTGAGGACGGCCCAGTTCTTGCGCACCGCGCTTAACGCCATCCGCACCTACCGGGGCCAGCCGGAGATCGAGTTCAAGGCCTTTACGCAGTTCCTGAAAGAGAAATCAGCACTTGTCGAGATGAACCAGGCCATGATCAACCGTTCGGTGAACGAGGGCTTCTCAGGTGGTGAGAAGAAGCGCAACGAGATATTGCAGATGGCCATTCTTGAGCCAGCGCTGACGCTGCTCGATGAACCTGACTCAGGGCTCGACATCGATTCGCTGAAGATCGTGGCGAACGGCGTGACGCAGCTTCGGAAGCCGGATAACGCCATCGTGCTCGTCACCCATTACCAGCGCCTCCTGAACTACATCACCCCTGACTTCGTGCACGTCCTCATCGACGGGCGCATCGTGAAGTCGGGCAGGCGCGAGCTGGCGCTGGAGCTTGAGGCGAAGGGCTACGAAGGGTTCAAAAAGCTAACCGCCGCACCTGCATAGTGTTGAGACCATGACACAGCTGCTGACCAAAGAGACCAGATACGCCGCTGACTTCGCCGCGCTCGAAGAGAAGGCAAAGGGCGACCCGCAGTGGCTCCAAGACCTGCGCCGCAAGGCCTACGACCGCTTTTCTTCCATCGGCTTTCCGACGGCACGGCGAGGCAACGAGGAGTGGAAGTACACAAGCGTCGGACCCATCGCCGAGCAGAGGTACCATGTTGCGCTGAACGGCGCGACGCCTGAGATAAGCCTGGCAAAGATCAAACGCGCCATTCCCTGGGACGAGGCATGGCCTAGGCTCGTCTTCATCAACGGGCGATATGTGCCCGAATTCTCAAAGCCACACACGCACGGCGGCGAACTTGTCGTGCGCAACCTGGCAGAGGCGGTACGCGACGATGGCGCGGTGATGGAGCATTTGGCGCGGCACGCTGACTTCGAGTCGAACGCCTTCACCGCGCTCAACACAGCCTTCCTGCAAGATGGCGCATATGTGAAAGTCGCCGAGGACGCCACGGCGCGCGACCCAGTGCATATCGTCTACATGGCCACAGGTGAATGTGACCAATCCCTCTCCCGCCCGCGAACACTCTTGGTGGCGGGAAGCCATGCGAAGGCGACAGTTATCGAGACGTACGTGAATCTGGGCAAGGGGCGATACTTCACCAACGCCGTGACAGAGGCCTCGATCGGCGACGGCGCACAGATCGACCGCTATCTCCTACTCATGGAAGGTGCTGAAGCCTTTCACGTCGGCAGCGCACACGTGCAGGCCGGGCGCGATAGCTCTTTTACCTCCA
>CAMAVV010000124.1 GCA_945861815.1 Thermoflexus hugenholtzii JAD2 | reverse complement strand
CACGCGGAAAGCGACGTCCTTCAGCACTTCGACGAAGATGCCCCCCAGGCCGAACATCAGCACGGGGCCGAAGGACGGGTCCTTGGACATGCCGATGATGACCTCCGTCCCCTGCTTCGCCATGCGCTGCACAGAGACCCCGGCGATACGGGCGTTCGGCGCGGCCTTCTTCACTGCCGCCAGCATCTCGTCGTGCGCCGCCGCGACCTCCGCCTCGCTCTTCAGCCCAAGCTTCACGCCGCCAACGTCGCTCTTGTGGGCGATGTCCTGCGAGAGGATCTTCATGACGATGGGGAAGCCAAGCTCCTTCGCGATCCGCTGCGCATCGGCCTTGTTTGCCGCCAGCCGCGTCTCCACGACGTTCAACCCCGCCTCTTTCAATATCTGCTTGGCCTCTACCTCATTGAGCAAGGTGCGGCCTTCCTTGCGCGCGGCTTCGATGATCGTTGTGGTGGACATTGGCGGCTCCTTAGAAGAAGGGAACGTAGGAACATAGGAAGTCAGGGCTTGAAGGGTTTGCGCCCGGCTAGGGTAGCGCGAGAGGGGCATGGGAATCAAGGGACTACGCCCGCTTCTCCTCTGTCACCAGCTGTTCCAACAACTTTAGCGAAGCGTTCTGCTCTTTGCCCATGACGCGCCCGCCAAGGAAGAGGCTCAACAGCCACGAGAGGCCCATCGGCGAGTCCCACTTGTAGGCTAACTCCACCTCGGTCCTCTCGGCGATGGGGCGCATGGTGATGACGGTGTGAAAGTTGCGCACGCCGCCCGCTTTCGCGCCGTCCACCGTCTCCTCGAGGTGCTTGAGCGAGATGCGGCGCTCCGGCTCCCACGCGATGACTTCCTGGGTGAGGCGGCTCTCCCGCCCGTAAAGCTCCCTCGAGACGAGCTGTTTTCGGCCTATGCCTTCTGCGGGGCCGTCGGTGTGCTGAACGCCCTCGATGCCGCTGAGCCACTTCGGCAGGTCCTCCAATGCGGAGGCGGCGCGCCACACATCGGCGAGGGAGGCTTTGATGAGGCGGTTGCGGGAGACGCGCATGCGGCGCTAGGCGTAGTGGTAGAGGTTCGCCGCGTTCTCCGCGACGATCTTGCGCCGCTCGTCCTCGGGCACGCCGGCGAAGATGCGGTCGATCATCTTCATCGAGTTGGGCCACGTGCTGTCCAGGTGTGGATAGTCGGAGGCCCACATCAAGTTCTCGACGCCGATGATGCTGCGCAGCATGATGCCCGGGCGGTCACGCATGAAGGTGAGGAAGACGTGCTTGTGGAAGAAGTGGCTCGGCGGCATATCGCGAGGGATGCCCATCTTGTGGAAGACCTGGCGGCGGTCGTGCAGGTAGTCGGCTCGCTCCAGGAAATAGCCCGCCCAGCCGGTGTCGTTCTCGGCGGAGACGATCTTGAGCTTGGGGTGCTTGAGGAAGACGCCTGAGAAGATCATCCGCGCCAGGGCGTCCTGGATCATCACGTTCTCCGTGACCTGGCCGGAGAGGAAGTCTTCGCCCATGCGTTGCTTATGTTTGCGCTCCGTGAGGATGTGGAGGCTGATAGGCATAGCGCACTCTTCCGCGGCGCTCCACAAGGGGTCGAAGGACGGGTCGCTGTAGTAGCGCCCGCCTTCCGGGTTCACCGAGATGGAGACGCCGGAGAGGCCCAGCGAGCGGCAGCGGCGCACTTCCCCTGCCGCCGCCTCGATGTCGTCGATGGTCAGGATGCCGATGCCCTTGAAGACGTTAGGGTAGGGCTTGCAGAAGTCGGCGATCCAGCCGTTGTAGGCGCGGAAGCAGGCCCCTTGGAAGTCAGGGTCCGGGATGCCGAACATGCGCAGTGCCACGGAGGGATAGAGCACTTCGCCTTCCACCGTGTCTACCGCCATCTCATCTAAGCGTGCGCGCGGCTCGTAGCTCCCCTTGGGCGTGTCCTTCTCATAGGTGCCCTGGCTCTTGAGCTTATCGCTCGGCTTGCCCGCGCCTGCGTAGGCGGCCACAGGGCCAAGGGTCACGCCTTCGCACTTCCACACATCGAACTCTCCCTCGCGCACTACGTATGGGGCGCGCGCCTTGTAGGCGGACTCCATGTAGTCCTTCCAGACGTGCGGCGGTTCGATGACGTGGGAATCGGCGGAGATAACCTTGTACTTCGTCATGCGCTCTCTCCTGCGATGTGTCTGCTATGCCACCCTGCGGCGGCGGTTCGAAAGGAAATCCACCAGCACATATTCGCCCAGCTTATCGGGCGAGGCGTAGAAGGCGCGCCCGTGGTTGATGCGCGTCAGCAGGTTCACAAAGTCCACCAGCTGGTAGTTGTTCTCCAGCATAAAGGTGTTGATGACGATGTGCTCCTGGGTGCAGCGCCGCACCTCTTTCAGCGTCTCCGAGATGGTGCGCGGCGAAGGCGGGTAGCTGAAATTGGGGACGCCCTGCTCCAGATGGGCCGTCGGCTCGCCGTCCGTGATCATGATCATCTGCCGCGTCGCGCCCTTGTGCCTGGAGAGGAGCTTGCGGGAAAGCATGAAGGCGTGGTGCATGTTGGTGCCGGAGATGCCAGTGTCCCAATAGAGGTCTGACAGGTCCGCGTCCTTGAACTGCGTCGCCACATCGGAGAAGCCGACGATGTAGAGGACGTCCCGGGGGAACTTGCTGCGGATGAGGGTGTGCAGGGCGATGGCGACCTTTTTGGCGGCGGCGAAGTTGCCGTAGTAGCCCATGGAGCGGCTGCGATCGATGAGGAGGCACGTGGCGGCCTGGGTGGCGAAGTCGATGCGCTCCACTTCGAAGTCGCCCGCCTTCATCTTCAGAGGTGTGCCCGCTCCCTCGCGCTTCACGGTGTTCAGGAGCGATTTCTGCAGGTCCACGTTGAAGTCGTCGCCGAACTCCCACAGCTTCGTCTCGCCGCTGGGCTCGCCCCCGCCGCCGCGCTTGCGTATCTCGTGGCTGCCGACGCGGTCTTTCTTCAGCGCTGAGAATATCTCGCGGATGGCCTTCTGCCCGATCTTGCGCACGCCGCGCGGCGTCAGCTCGAAGCGGTCGCCCTTCCGGCGGATATAGCCCGCCTCCTCCAGCTTGCGCAGCAGGTCCTTCATCTCTTCGAGCGATCGCCGGGCATCCTCGCCCAGGATCTCCTTGAGCTGCTCGGCGTCGATGCGTTCCAGGTCCTGGGCGCTCCGCACATCGCGGAGGCTCTGCTCCAGGTTGTCCATCTTCTGGAACTCTTCCATCAGGCGCATCGCCTCCTGCATGGAGAGCTCTTCATCGCCGGTGAAGGGATATTCGCGGCGCATATCGTCCATCGGCGACATCTCGTCGAGCATCCGGGCCAGCTGGGACATCTGCTGGCGCATCTCGTCGTCCATCATCGAGTCCATGAGGTCTTGCAATTGCTGGCGCGTCGTCTCCGGCATGCTGTCCAAGAGCGACTGCGCCTGGGCCATTCGCTCCTGCAATCGCTCGGCAAGCTCCTGCATATTCTGCGGCGGCTTGTCGCCGAACATCTGGCCGAACTGCTGCATGAATTGGTCGAACTGGTCCTGGCTCAGGGTGCCCTGCTTGTGCTGCTTGAAGAGCTGGTTCAGGTCCTTCAGCATCTCCTTCATGGCCTGCATCTGGTCGCCGCTCATGTTCTGCATCGACTGCTGCATGTTTTTGAAATACTGGTCCATCGCCCGCTTCTTCAGTTCGTCCATCAGCTCCTGGAACTTGCGGCGGGCCTCCGGGTCCATGAAGTCATAGTCGTTCAGCGCCTTGATCTGTTCCGCCGGGTCTTGGGTCAGGTTCTTGAGCGTCTCTCTGCGCTTCTCCGCCAGCTTCTCCAGCATGTCCAGGCCTGGCTGCTTCGCGGGGTCCTTCTTCGCCTCGTCGCGCGCCTGGCTCAGGCGGGTGCGGATGCCTTCGCGCTCCGTCTGCACGATGTCCTGGAGGCGCTCTTTGATGTCGTTGAGGACGGAGCCCAGGTCGTACTTCTCCATCTGTTCCCGGCGGCGGTTGCGCACGCGCTCCATCAGGTCGCGCATCCCTTGGGTGCGGCGTCCCGATTTATCCTGCATCCCGCGCTGGAGGATGCGCTGCAGGGCGCGCTCAAGCCCCATATCGCCAAAGAGGTCGTTCGAGATTTCGTCCATGACTTCGTCGGGGTGCAGCGAGAATGGCTCGCTGGAGCCGTCCCAGGACGAGTAGCGGTATCGAGACATCACATCACCTGTTCCCCGGCTGTGGAGCCGTTCGATCAGACCAGGGGAGATTGGGTGCAATCATACGGACTGCGCCCATGAGTGGCAAGGGCTGCCAACGAGGGCTGGCGGTAATCAGTTGCGACGGTCTGCGAGGGGCGGGTCCAGCTCGCCGAGCGTCTCCAGGGCTGATTGGGCCAGCTCCTGGATGTGCGATTCGGGCCGTTGCTTGGTGCGGCTCAGGGCTTTCTTCGCTACAGGCCCGCCGATTTTGCCCAGGGCGGCGATGGCGGCGGCTTGCACCTCTGCATCCTCGTCGTCGATCATCGGTAGGAGGTGCGTGATGCCCTTGTCGTCGCCGATTTCGCCAAGGGCCGTGACGGCCTCATAGCGCAGCTCAGCCTGGCTGCTGGACGTCTCGTCGATGAGGACAGGGAGCCACTTGGGGTCGCAGGTGCGGCCCATGGCGTGAAGGGCGCTGGCCTTCACCTGCATATCGTCGCTCTCATAGGCCTCTTGGACGATGTCGCGCACGCGGTCATGGCTCATGGCGGCGATGGCTTCGATGGCGCGCCTGCGCACCTCCGTCGATTCGAACTCGCTGTCGATCGTCTCCAGCAGCGCCTCGGCGATGCGCCGTCCGTCTCGCTCCAGCAGTTTGCCTGTCTCCGCGAAGAAAGCGAACCTGCCTAGGGCCAGCGCCGCCGCCGCGCGCACCTTTGGAGAGGGGTCCACGGCCAGCAGGCGGATGAGGGGCGTCAGCAGCGCGCGCTCTTTGCACTCCCACAATCCTTCGATGGCCTCGATGCGTATCTCTTCGTCCTCATCGTTCAAGGCCAGCTTGAAGATGGCGAAGAAATCGAGCTCGACGTTGTCTTCTCCCAGCTCAATCAGGAGGGCGATGACTGCCTTGCGCCGCAGCGCGGGCAGCGTCTCCCAGGCTTTTTGAAAGGCCGGCATCTCCTCGGACGAAAGGCCTGACAGATGGGTGAGCTTGGCAGGCGAGAACCGCCCCTTGCGGGCGGCGATCTCGTTGAGAAGATTTTCCAGTGCGGACATGGCGCTACTCGCCGGTTTTTTTAGTGGAGACGCTGATGCCCATGCAGGCGATGGCCGGTGTGAATAGGCTGCCGCTCACCCACTCCTGCGTATCACTGAGGGCGATGAGCTTGCCGCTGCTGAGCGATGTGTAGACGTTCCCGGAGATGACAGTGTCCTTCACGCGCCCGGTGATCTTTCCATTCTGGATGCGATAGCCAAGCAGCACGTTGCCGCCGATCTCGCCGCCTGCCACGTTGCCCTGG
>CAMAVV010000123.1 GCA_945861815.1 Thermoflexus hugenholtzii JAD2 | reverse complement strand
TGGTGCGAGAGGCGATCCATCAGCTGAAGTACCAGGGCCTTCGCGCCATAGCGCCAACCCTCGCGGAGACGATGGCGAACCACCTGAAGAGCCAGGGCCTCCTTGCAGATGCTCTCGTTCCAGTCCCTTTGCACACGCGCCGCCTGCGGGAGCGCGGCTACAACCAGGCTGAACTCCTCGCCTCCCATATCGCCAAAGCGACAGGCATCCCCATGCGCACAGACCTGCTTGAGCGAAGGGAATATCTCGGCCCGCAGGCGCGCTCCGGGAGCCAGGCCGAGCGCTGGTCCCACGTTCGCGACGCCTTCTCTGCGCGCCCGGCCGCTTCCGGCCTTCGCATCCTCCTCATCGACGACGTCTGCACCACTGGCGCGACGCTCAATGCATGCGCCATCGCCCTCTGTGACTCCTGGGCTGCTTCAGTTATAGGCCTGACCTGCGCGCGTGAGGTCTAGCAGACCAGCCTACAATAGAGGAAGAGACCTCCCTCCACCCCATAAACCGCAGGAGGAGACGATGGATATCCAGATTGGCGCAAAGGGATTCGAGCTTCGGGACAACCTTGAAGAGTACGCCAGGGAAAAGATCGGCCACCTCCAGAAGTACCAGCCGGGCATTCAGACGGCGCGCGTGGAGCTTGCCAAGGAAAAGACCAAGTCCCTTGCCGACCAGAACGTAGTGCAAGTGACGCTCTCCCTCAATGGCGCGACCATTCGCAGCCAAGAGCGCGCAGCCAGCTTCCAGTCGGCAGTGGACGCGGCGACGCTTTCCCTTCGCAAGCAACTAGAGCGATTCAAGGGCAGGGTCTACCGAGTGGAGCAGCGGAGCCGGCGGCAGATGAAAGAGCCGGGAATCGCTCCTGCGCCTCCGCGGGCGCTCCGCATCACCCGGCGGAAGAGTTTCGCTATGAAGCCCGTCTCTCCAGAGGAGGCCATCGAAGAGATGGAGGCCCTGGGGCACGACTTTTACTTCTTCGTGAACGCTGAGACAAATGTCTATAACGTTCTTTACCGCCGCAGGAATGGCGGCTACGGCCTCATCGAGCCGGCGAACCAATAGCCCCGCTTGCGCCCCTCTTGACCCGCCTGATATAGTGGTGGCGCTGAGACATCGACCCCTCGCGGCGATGAACAAAGCAGCGGTCTAAACAGTTGGTTTAGCAGTCGCTTGGATCGTATGGACGACCGAGACGGCCACAGCAACGGCATTTGCGAGCCCTCTCGGTCTATGCGAGAGGGCTTTTTCTTTGCCCCCGCGATATGCACCTTACGAGTAGGAATATGTGGAACGCCATCACGGACGTCGCAGGCATCCGAGTGGGACACTGGACGGACGCCAAGGCGCTCACCGGCTGCACCGTGGTTCTCTGTGAAAAGGGGGCGGTGGCCGGGGTAGACGTGCGAGGCTCAGCGCCGGGGACCCGGGAGACGGACCTGATGCGTCCAGGCACCCTCGTCGAGCGCGTCCAAGGCATCCTCCTCACCGGCGGCAGCGCCTTCGGCCTCGATGCGGCAAGCGGCGTCATGGCCTGGCTCGCGGAACGAGGCGCTGGCTTCAAGATAGGCAAGTGGAGCGTCCCCCTCGTCGGCGCGGCGGTCATCTTCGACCTGGGGCTCGGCGACGGCAACATACGGCCAACGGCGAAGAGCGGATATGCAGCCTGCCGCGCAGCAAAGGATGGCCGGGTCGCGGAAGGCAACGTCGGCGCAGGAACGGGCGCAACGGTCGCGAAGATGCTGGGGCCGAAGGGAATCGTGAAGGGCGGAATCGGCACAGCAAGCACACGGCTTGGCGATGGCACAACGATCGGCGCGATCATGGTCGTGAACGCAGGGGGCGAAATCGTCGACCCCAAGACAGGCAAAACCATAGCCGGGCCGCGAAAGGCCACAGGCAAGGGATTCGAAAGCACGATGGCGCTTCTGCAAGCGAATCGGAAGACACCGCCCCCAGGCGGCAACACAACGATCGGAGTGGTGGCGACAGACGCACAACTGACAAAAGAACAAACGAATAAGGTGGCGCAGATGGCCCAGAACGGCCTTGCGATGGCGGTCCGCCCGGCGCACACGATGTTCGATGGCGACACGATATTTGTGATGGCGACCGGGGAACGTAGACAGCGGACGAATCGCTCGGATGTCACAGTCATCGGGGCAACGGCCGCCGAAGTGGTGGCCGAGGCAATCTTGAGAGCGGTGAAGGCGGCGAAATCGGTGCAAGGCGCGCCGGCAGTGAGAGAGCTATAAGAGGAGCAGGGAGCAAGGTTCGAGGAAGTCGGGAACTGGGGAAGTCAGGAACGTAGGGACGCAGAAATGACGGGATTCAGCAACATAGGATTCATCGGAGCAGGAAGGCTCGGCACGACGCTGGCCGAGGCGCTGGCTCATCATGGCTATCGCATCTCTGCTGTCCACTCTCGCTCTCATGCGTCAGCCGCGCGCCTCGCCAATGCCACAGGCCACGCGCCACTCGTCTGCAATTCACCCCAGGTCGTCGCCGATCGCTGCGACCTCGTATTTGTCACCACGCCGGATAACGTTATCCAAGAAATCGTGAACGCGACCGCGTGGCGCAGGGACCAGGGCGTCGTCCATTGCAGCGGCGCGCTCACCGTTGACGCTCTCGCACATGCGGCCACGTTTGGCGCGCAGACAGCCAGCTTCCATCCGATGCAGACCTTCACCGCAGCCGGGCAAACGCTCGATGGCGTCACCATCGCCATCGAAGGGTCAGGCTCTTTGGCAGAGGCCCTCGCCCAGATGGCGCGCGCTATCGGCTGCAAGCCAGTCGCCATATCGTCCGAAGACAAGTCGCTCTATCACATCAGCGGTGTCTTTGCGAGCAACTACGTCGTGACGCTGATGAACCTCGCTGAAGAGTTGTGGGAGGCCCAGGGCCTTTCACGGGCCGATGCGCGGCAGGCCTTACTGACGCTGCTCAAAGGGACCGTTGCCAACATCGAGCAATCGGGCAGCACGCAGGCACTCACCGGCCCCATCGCACGGGGCGACGACAAGACGATCGCGGCACACCTCGAGACACTGGCCACCAAGGCGCCTGCCCTTCTCGCCCTCTACCGCGAACTAGGCCAGCTCACCATTCCTGTCGCACAGGCAAAGGGCGCCATCGACGAACGAACCGCGCACCTTCTGCGCGTTATCCTGAGCGGTCCCGACGACCGCATCGAAACATCACGGAGCGCCACAGCTCCCCAGGAGGGTCTGCGATGATGAGGAGAATGTTGAAGAGCAAGCTCCACCGCGGGACGGTGACGGAGGCGAACATCGACTATGAGGGAAGCATAACCATCGATGCCGACCTCATGGAACGGGCGGACATCCTGCCCTACGAAGAGGTCCACGTGCTGAGCGTGGATAACGGCGCGCGCCTCACCACGTATGCCATCGAAGGGCCGCGCGGCTCTGGCGTCATCTGCGTCAACGGCGCAGCGGCGCGCCTCATCCACAAGGGGCATACGGTCATCATCCTAACCTACCAAACGGTCGACGACGCCGAGGCGAAGCACATCCATCCAACGCTGTGCTACCTCAACAAGCTGAATCAGATCGAGCGCGTCGGCCATCAGGACCGCGCAACAGTGACGCTCGGCGTCTAAGGCATACGCAACTGCCAAAGGAGGCTCACGATGCGCATCACCGTTGACCAGATAAAACAGATGAAAGCCACTGGCGAAAAGATCGCCATGCTGACGGCCTATGACTACCCCACGGCAAAGCTCGTGGACGCCGCGGGCGTGCAGATGATCCTTGTGGGCGATAGCCTCGGCATGGTTGTCCTTGGCTATGACTCCACACTGCCAGTGACGATGGATGAGATGCTGCACCACACAAAGGCCGTCGTGCGCGGCAGCAGCCGGGCGATGGTCGTCGGCGATATGCCGTTCATGTCGTACCAGGCCAGCCTTTCCGAGGCGATGCACAACGCCGGGCGCTTCCTCAAGGAGGCGAACTGCCAGGCGGTGAAGCTGGAAGGCGGCGAACGCTCAGCCGAGATCGTGCGCCACATGGTCCAGGCCGGCATCCCTGTCGTTGGGCATATCGGGCTCACACCGCAGTCGGTCAATCAGCTCAGCGGCTTTCGCGTGCAGGGCAAGACGCCCAAGGCAGCGGTGCAGCTCATCAAAGACGCCCACGCGCTTGAGGATGCAGGCGCATTCGCCATCGTCCTCGAATCCATTCCAGCGCCTCTTGCAAAGGTCATCACCGAGCGGCTAAGGGTGCCCACTATCGGCATCGGCGCAGGCCCCAGCTGCGATGGCCAAGTGCAGGTCTTCCACGACATCATGGGCCTCTACCCAGACCTTGCGCCAAAGCACGCCAAGCGCTACGCCTCCCTGGCCGAGTTGATGCAGAACGCCATCGCCGGCTACGTCGGCGAAGTGAAGCGCGGCGCATTCCCCACGGCCAAGGAGAGCTACGGCCTGGATAGCGCAGCGGTGAAGGAACTGACGGAGATCGCGGCGCTGTAGCCCTAAAGCCTGGCGGCGAGAGATAGCGATGCATGTCGTTCACACCGTCGCCGAATGCCGCCACATACGCGCGTTGCTGAGAGGCTCTGTGGGCTTTGTCCCTACGATGGGCTACCTCCACGAAGGGCACATGATTCTGGTGCGCCACGCCCGGGCGGAGAACGACCACGTTGCTGTCAGCATCTTCGTCAACCCGGCTCAGTTCGGCCCCAACGAGGACTTTGCCGCCTACCCTCGCGATCTCAACCGCGACCTGGCGATGCTCGAAAGGGAAGGCGTGGGCTTTGTCTTCAACCCGTCGCCTGACGTGGTCTATCCCAAGGGCTTCGAGACATACATCGTCCCTGGAGCGGTCGCGGAGCCGCTGGAGGGCGAGCGCAGGCCGGGCCACTTTCGCGGTGTCGATACCGTTGTGGCGAAGCTCTTCAACGCCGTCCAGCCCGCGCGCGCCTACTTCGGTGAAAAAGACGCCCAGCAGGTGCGTGTCATCAAGCGGATGGTGAAAGACCTGGATATGCCTCTTGATGTTGTCGTTGTGCCGACGGTGCGCGAAGCGGACGGGCTGGCGATGAGCAGCCGCAACGTCTATCTGAATCAGCGCGAGCGCGCCGCGGCTGTCTGCCTTATCAACGGGATGCGCTTGGCGCAGCAACGCTGGCAGCAAGGCGAACGCGACGCCGATACCTTACGCAACATTGTCGAGCAGACGATACGCGCGGAACCTCTCGCCATCCTGGATTACGTCTCCATCGCCGATTCGGAGAGCCTGAAGGAACTGCACGGCCACATCGAAGGGGCGGCGCTGATCTCCATGGCAGTGCGCATCGGCAAGACGCGGCTTATCGACAATATGACGCTGGAGTAGAGGGCGCTGGCGTGCGCTACAATATCTGCCTGCGTCCCACCTTCCTACATCTCGACTCTCCCAGGAGTTTTGCCGTTGAACATCGTCGTCACCAATGATGATGGCTTGCACACACCAGGGAT
>CAMAVV010000122.1 GCA_945861815.1 Thermoflexus hugenholtzii JAD2 | reverse complement strand
ATCGAGGAGCTGGGGCCAGGGAAGCTGCGCGCCCAGGTAAGCGGCACCGCGTGCACCGTGCGAGGCGCCTACGCCGCAGTTCCTCTTGGCCACGCCGCCGACGCCTATATCGTCGCCGCGAAGGCAGGGCGCGACTATGCTGTCTGTCTTGTCGAACGGGCACAGCCAGGGGTGAAGGCAACACGCATGCACACCATCGGCGGCATGCCGCTAGCGGCATGCCGGTTCAAGGATGCGCAGGGAGTCGTCCTTGCCACTGGCGAAGGCGCGCGCGACGAGATGGATGCGCTGCTCCTTCGCAGCCGCCTTATGCTTGCCGCCGAGATGACCGGCGGTGCGCGCGCGGCGCTGGAGATCGCAGTCGAGTACGCCAAGCAGCGTGTCGCCTTTGGAAGGCCCATCGGGACATTCCAAGCGCTGCAACACAAGATGGCGAATATGTCGATACGGATCGAAGGGGCGCAAGCGGCCCTCTATTATGCCGCGACGCTCCTCAGCCAAAAGAAGCCCGCCCGCGCCGCCTGCGCTGCTGCCCAGTTGCAGGCCCTCGACGCCTACCGCTACGCCGCCACGGAGGGCGTCCAGGTCTTTGGCGGCATCGGCGTCATGGATGAAAGCCTTATCTCCATCCACTTCCGCCACGCCAAGACCGCCGAATTGCTCCTCGGCCCAGTGGCGACGCTCCACAACCACATCGCCGACGAGCTGAGCCACCCGGAGAGCCGCGCTATGGCAACAACGCTCCTTCGCTAGAGAGAGGCCATGCACTTCACACTCACACCGGAACAAGAGGCCTGGCGGCAAGAGGTGCGCGCCTTCTTCCAGCGCGTGATGACGCCCGAGGTGAAGGAGCGCGTCATCCGCGAGAACCGTTACGACGACCCGGAGATATACAAGGCCATTGCCCAAGCTGGGTACACCGCGCTCTCCATCTTCAAGGAGTACGGCGGGATGGAGCGCGGTTACACCGAAATCGCCATCTTCACCGAGGAGGCGATCCTGGCTGGCGTGCCCCACGGTGTCTTCAGCATCTTCGGCAGCACCGTCCACTTCGCCGCCCATGCCATCATCCGCCTGGGGACCGACGACCAGCGCAAACGCTTCATCCCAAAGATTCTCGCCGGCGAGATGACCTCAACTCAAGGGTTTACCGAGCCTGGCTGCGGCTCTGACCTGGCCGCCGTGCAGACCTTCGCCCAGCCTGACGGCGACGACTTTATCGTGAATGGGCAGAAGATATTCAACTCGGCGCACATTGCTACGCACCTCTTCACCCTGGTGCGCACCGATAAGAATGTGCCGAAGCACAAGGGCATCAGCATTCTGTTTATCGACCTCAATAGCCCAGGCGTCACGATTCAGCCGGTGCACACCGTGGCTGGCTGGCGCAAGAATATCGTCATGCTGGACAACGTGCGCGTGCCAAAGGCAAACCTGGTCGGCGAAGTGAACCACGGCTGGTATTCCCTCATGAATGTCATCGACCTTGAGCGCTCGGCGATGCATATGCCCGTCACGCGCAAAAAGGCCCTGGACGCCCTGCTCGACTACCTCTCGGAGAAAAAGGTCAGCGGCAAGCCCGCGCTCGATTCGCCCCTGGTGCGCGCCAAGCTCGCCGACCTCTATCGCGAGCACCTGGTAGGATGGCTGCTCTCCTACAAGGTGCTGTGGATGCAGGAGACGCGCCAGAATGCCACCGCATTCGCTTCATACCAGAAGGTGGTGAACGCCGAGGCTGTCGAGCATTTTGCCCACCAGGCTATGGAACTCGTGGGGCCAGCGGCCCTGATCGAAGGTAAGGGCAAACTGGGCAAAAAGTGGTCGGCGATGAATGGCATCCTGGCCGATATGTACCTGAACGCCCGGGTCCAGCAGGTCGGCGGCGGCACTGTTGAGATACAGCGCAACATCATCGCCGAACGCCATTTAGGCGTGCCCCGCGGCAGCTAGAGAAACGCCATGCCGCCGCCAGGGATCGGCCTCTCCGACCTCACCGTCATCCAGCTTGGGCAAGGCATTCCCTCAGCCTATTGCGCCAAGCTTCTCGCCGACCTGGGCGCGACGGTCTTATACGTCGAGCCGCCGAACGGAGACCCGCTTCGCCGGACAAATCACGCCCTCTTCGGCTACCTCAACACAAACAAGCAGAGCGTGACGCTAGATATCACAAAGCCCAAGAGCGGTAGCCTTTTGCTCAAGCTGTTGAGGCGTGCAGACGTCTTCATCACAGAGCACCAGTCCAGGGAGGCGCGCCGCCTCCAGCTTCACTACACAGCCCTACACAAAGCCAATCCCAGGCTTATCGTCACCTCCATCACGCCCTTTGGGCAGCGCGGCCCCCACGCCAACTGGAAGGCGAACGACTTCATCGCCACCCACATCGGCGGGGTGGCCTATGGCAACGCACCCTGGGTCGCGGACTTAGAAAACCACCCATCGCTGACGGCTCCCGCTCAAATCGCCTCGTTTTACGCCGGGCTGACGGCAGCCACGGCAGCGATTGCCGCGACCTTTGCGCGCAGGCAGAACGGCTACGGCCAGCAGGTCGATATCTCGATGCAAGAGGCCGTCGCTAGCAACATGCGCCACGACGTCGCGACGGCGCTGTGGACGGGGCAGACGCCGGTGCGCCAGATAGGCTACGTTGCGCCGACCACCATCAATACCCAACAACCAACGGCAGACGGCTTCATCGCCTTCATGCTGCGCACCGAGCGCAACTGGGCGCCACTCATGGAGCTGCTGGGGAACCCTGAGTGGTCGAAGGCCCCGCTCTTCCAAAACCCGCGCGAGCTTTCGACGCACTGGGATGGCCTGAAGGATCTGCTGGGCCAGGAGACGCGCAAATGGCCGACGCAGAAGCTGTATGAGAGCGCCCAGGCAAAAGGCGTCTCTGCTGCACCCATCGCCACAGTGGCCGATGCCTCGAAGAATACCCAGTTTCTCGGAAGGAATTTCTTTGTCGAGTCGCCATCAGGCTTGCGACAGCCCGGCGCGCCTGTAAAGTTTGGCGAGCCGCTCTGGCGCATTGGGCCTGCCCCTGCTCTAGGGGCACACACCCAAGCGGCGTTGGGCCTAAGTAAACGTGAACATGCACAGTTGCGCCGAGAGGGGATCGTATGAGCAGGCTTCCCCTCGCCGGCCTGCGCGTTCTCGATTTCACCTGGGTCATCGCTGGCCCTTACGGCACCTTTCACCTGGCACAGCTTGGCGCGGAGGTCATCAAGGTCGAAGGCATCGAGCGCTTCGACCAGAATCGCGACCATATCCCCTTCGCCGGCCGCGTGCCTGGGCTCAACCGCAGCGGCCAGTTCCACTATATGAACGCTGGCAAACAGGGCGTCTCCCTCGATATCACCAACGCCCAAGACCGCGAAACTGTCCTTCGTCTCGCCTCTGTCTGCGACGTCGTCACGGAGAACTTCAGCGTCGGCGTCCTCGACCGCTACGGCCTGGGCTACCCGGCTATCCGGAAGACGCGGCCGGATGTCGTGATGATTTCCTGCTCGGGCTTTGGGCAGACAGGGCCCATGAGCGGCTACAGCGCCTACATGAACACCATCCAAGGCTTCACTGGGATGGTCGATCAAAATGGAACGCCTGGAGCCGCGCCAAACCCGCTCGCCGTGAACTGGGCCGACTACGTGGCTGGCACAGCGATGGCCTTCGCCATCATGGCTGCGCTCCACCACCGCGAGCGCACAGGCAAAGGCCAATATATCGACCTCTCGATGGCGGAGAACCTGATGGCGATGATGGGAGTGCCCTTCATGGAGTATTTCGCCAGTGGGCGCGTCCCCGAGCGCATGAGCAATCGCTCCACATCGGCGTTGCAGGGCGTCTACAAGTGCAGTGGTGACGACCGCTGGCTTGCGATCGCTGTGACAAACGACGGCGAGTGGCGCGCCCTCTGCAAGGCGATGGGCAATCCTGCCTGGGCGGCTGACCCACGATTCGCAAGGATGGGAAGCAGACTCCAAGCCCAGGATGCGATCGACGCACACATTGCAAAGTGGACGGCGGACAAGGACGCGTGGGATGCGACGCGACTGCTGCAAGCGGCAGGCGTCCCTGCCGGGCCAACGGCGACAGCAGGCGACCTTGCGAAGGACCCGCACCTGCGCGCGCGCGGCTTCCTCACCTCTGTGGAAACTCCCGATATGGGCTCGCGCGACTACATGGGCCTGCCGTACGTGCTCTCGCAGCCGCGAGGCGTGCGCGGTCCTGCGCCAGCCCTTGGCGAACACAATCGCCAGGTCCTTGGCGGCCTGCTAGGATGCCCGCAAGCCTACGTCGAATCGCGCTCGCAGGCCGCCAAACAGCGGATGGAGACATTCTTTCAGGGCAAATCGCACTAATCTTTGTCATCCTGAAGAGTCTGCGATGAAGGAACTACTGAGTCTGTAGACCCTCCCAGGGGCGATGGCTCATGGTGACGATACGTCGAGAGAGGACCACATGGAATCACACAAGATTGACTTCGGCGTCTATCTCCCACAGCTCGGCTTCACCTTTCCCCAGATACGCGAGCGCGCCCAAGCCGCTGACCGCCTTGGCTATCACTCTCTCTGGTTCATGGACCACTTCTACCCCCCTGCCATGCCCACAGTACCCTCCTTCGAGGCGTGGACAACAGTCTCCGCCCTCGCGATGGTGACCGAGCGCATCCGTCTGGGCCACCTGGTGCTCTGCAACGGCTTTCGCCACCCTGCGCTTCTGGCCAAGATGGCGACGAGCCTGGACGTCATCAGCAAGGGGCGCGTTGAGATCGGCATCGGCACCGGGTCAGTGCCGCCGGAGCACAAACAGTTCGACGTTCCCTTCCCACCGTTCAGGGAGCGCACGGAGCGGCTGGAGGAGAGCGTTCTTATCATGAAGTCGCTCTTCACCCAGGAAGAGACGAACTTCAAAGGCAAATACTACACGCTGGAGAAAGCGCCAAACCTGCCGAAGCCCGTCCAAATGCCGCATCCGCCCATAACCATCGGCGGCGGTGGCGAGAAATACACGCTGCCTCTTGTGGCGCGCCTTGCCGACGCGTGGAACTGCCCCACCTATTCCCTCGGAGAGCTTGAGAAAAAGATTGCCGTCCTGCGAAGCGAGTGCGCGAAGATAGGCCGCAACCCCGCGACGTTGCGCCTGACGGAAGAGGCCGTCCTTGCCATCGCCAAATCGAAGGCAGACCTTCCAAGCGTGATGGAGACGGCAAAGCGCCGGTACCCGGGCAAAGGCTGGGGGCTGGAGGCGAGCGGCTACATCGGCACGCCGGACGACATCATCAAACGCATCAAAGAGCGCGCGGCCCTCGGCATCTCCCTTTTCGCCTTCTTTTTCTATGATCGCGCCGAGCCTGCCACGTTGGAGTTGTTTGTTAGACGTCAGCGAAATGGGACTGGTTTTGAGGGGGAAATGACGTAACACAGTCGGGGTGGCGTGAGCTCCTGGTCATAGGGTAGATTCCCTAGTGAAAGGAGCCATCATGTCCCAGATCGATGAG
>CAMAVV010000121.1 GCA_945861815.1 Thermoflexus hugenholtzii JAD2 | reverse complement strand
AGGGCGCTGACCTTGGATGGATCGTGGTCGGCAGGCTCCTCCCTGGCGCATTTCTCGCGGGCCGGCGCCGGCGATAACGACCCGCCCAAGCGCGGCGATGGTCAGATGACCATTGTTCGAGTCCTGCAACCGTTGCTACAATGGTCGTTACCCTTCTGACAGGCAGTTTCCCCTATGCCGCATGACGCGATCTTCGTTAAAGGCGCCCGCGAACACAACCTCAAAAATATCGACGTTACGATTCCCCGGGATAAGCTGGTCGTCATCACCGGCCTCTCCGGCTCTGGCAAAAGCTCGCTGGCCTTCGACACGATCTACGCCGAGGGACAGCGCCGCTATGTGGAATCGCTCTCTGCCTATGCCCGCCAGTTCCTGGGGCGCATTGAGAAGCCGGACGTTGATTACATCGACGGCCTCAGCCCGGCCATCTCCATCGACCAAAAGGGCGCGAGCCACAATCCGCGTTCCATCGTGGGTACTGTCACCGAGATATACGACTACCTGCGTTTGATCTTTGCGCGCGTCGGCAAGCCCCACTGCCCAAAGTGCGGACGGCCGGTGGCGCAGCAGACGGTGCAGCAGATCGTCGATAACGTGATCGCTCTGCCGAAGGGTTCGCGATTCCTGGTGCTTGCGCCCCTGGTGCGGCACAAGAAAGGCGAGCACAACGCCATCTTCGAGGAGCTGCGCAAGGGCGGATATGCCAGGGCGCGCGTCAACGGCAAGATCCGTGAACTGACAGAGACCTTCGACCTCGATAAGAAGAAGTGGCATGACATCGAAGCAGTGATCGACCGCCTTTCGATCTCTGACGACAGCGCGGATCAGCGTCAGCGCATCACCGACTCCATCGAGACGGCCCTGAAGCTGGCAAAGGGCGTCGCGCAGGTTGCGATTGTCGATGGCGCTGAGGTGATCTACTCGGAGAAGGCCGCTTGCCCCGAGCACGGGCCCATCGGCCTGGCGGAGATAGAGCCGCGCACCTTCAGCTTCAACAGCCCCCACGGCGCATGTCCCGCTTGCACGGGCCTAGGCCACAAGCTGGAGGTTGATCCTGACCTGGTAGTCAAGAATCCCCAGTTGAGCGTGGCGGAGGGCGTCATCGAACCGTGGGCGCGAGCCGGGTCCATGAGCCCGTGGTATGCCAGCATCCTCGAGGCGGTGGCGCGCGAGAACGGTTTCTCGCCGAAGGACCCGTTCAAGAAGTTGACGAAGGCACAGCAGGACTTGATCCTGAACGGCGATGGCGAACGTTCCGTGATGGTGCGCCACGTCGCGAAGAACGGGCGCGTCTTCAACTTCCCCCAGAAGTTCGAAGGGGTGATGCCCAGCCTCCAGCGCCGCTATATGGAGACGGAGTCCGATTGGGTGCGGTCGGAGATCGAGCAGTTCATGACGGCGCGCCCCTGCACCGTCTGCGAAGGGAAGCGCCTCAAGCCGGAGTCCCTCTCCGTCCTCATCGGCGGGAAGCACATCATGCAGGTGACGGGGATGTCGGTCACCGACGCGACGAAGTGGACCGAGGCCCTGCGCGGCTCCAACGGCGCGAAGGCGATCCTCACCCAGCGCGAGCAAATCATCGCCAGCCAAATCATCAAGGAGATTCAGAGCCGCCTGAAGTTTCTGCTGGACATCGGCCTCGACTATCTGACGCTCGACCGCCCCGCGGGCACGCTAAGCGGCGGCGAGGCGCAGCGCATCAGGCTCGCGACGCAGATCGGCAGCGGCCTCATGGGCGTTCTCTACGTCTGCGATGAGCCGTCCATCGGCCTCCACGCCGCCGACAATGCGCGCCTGGTGAAGACGCTGCTGCGCTTGCGCGACCTGGGGAACACCGTGATCGTGGTGGAGCACGATGAGGCGGTGATGCGCGCCGCCGATTGGATCGTGGACATGGGGCCGGGTGCAGGCGAGAACGGCGGGCGCGTCGTGGCCCAGGGGCCGATGGATGTCATCAAGAAGTCGAAGGAATCGATCACCGGCCAGTACCTTAGCGGCAGGAAGACGATTCCCATGCCGGAGAAGCGGCGAGCAGGCAACGGGAAAGCTATCAAGATCATGGGCGCGCGGGAGAACAACCTCAAGAAGATCGACGTCGAGATTCCCCTCGGGAAGCTCGTCTGCGTCACCGGCGTCTCCGGCAGCGGCAAGAGCACCCTCATCAACGACATCCTCTATAAGAAATTAGCGCAAATCTTCTACCGCGCCCGGGATCGGGCTGGCGCTCATGATGCCATCACTGGCCTGGAGCAGATCGACAAGGTCGTGGACATCGACCAGTCGCCCATCGGCAGGACGCCGCGCAGCAACCCTGCGACCTACACCGGCGCATTCAGCCCCATCCGCGACATCTTCGCCAGCATGCAAGAGGCGAAGGCGCGCGGATACACTGCCGGACGCTTCTCCTTCAACGTGAAAGGCGGCCGCTGCGAGGCCTGCGCCGGCGAGGGCTATGTGCGCATCGAGATGCAGTTCCTCCCTGATGTAACGGTACCCTGCGAGGTCTGCAATGGTAGCCGTTATAACCGAGAGGCGCTGGAGATTCTCTTCAAAGGAAAGAGCATCGCCGAGGTGCTCAATATGACGGTTGCCGAGGCCCAGCAGTTCTTCGCCAACATCCCCTCGGTAAACAACAAGCTGGAGACGATGCGCGATGTCGGCCTGGGCTATATCCGCCTCGGCCAGCCGGCGACGACCCTCAGCGGCGGCGAGGCCCAGCGCATCAAGCTCAGCACCGAACTCTCCCGTCGCTCCACCGGGCGCACGCTCTATATCTTGGATGAGCCGACGACAGGGCTGTCCTTCGAAGATTCGTCGGCCTTGTTGCAAGTGCTGCACCGGCTGGTGGACGGCGGCAACACTGTGGTGCTCATCGAACACCACCTTGACTTGATAAAGAATGCCGACTGGCTCATCGACCTTGGCCCAGGGGCAGGTGATAAGGGCGGCCAGCTTGTGGCAACGGGCACGCCGGAGCAGGTGGCGAAGAATCCCAAGTCGATCACGGGCGAGTGGCTAAAGCCGCTGCTATCGAAGCGATAAGATTTTTCATGACATACGCTTCACCTTTTCCCGATTGCCACGGGGATAGGCCCATGCTATGATTTGCCCGCCTATCCCACATCTGTAGACGGCGGTCACGCCCCGCCTGTGCCGCCACTGGAGACAGCCCCCTTCGTGAACGGCGACTACTTCAAGGACTACACGGCAGTCCTCATCGCCACCATCGCCGGCGCGATCATGGTCGTCGGCGGCTTCATCGCGGCCCTGGTCATCTCGCCGCGCGCTCGCTCCAAGCTGAAGAGCCTCCCCTACGAATGCGGCATCGTCCCCGAAGGCCAGCATTGGACCCAGATGCACTTCCGCTACTACTTCTTTGCTATCCTCTTTCTTATCTTCGACGTAGAAGCGGTCTTCCTCTTCCCCTGGGCTGTCATCTTTTTGAGTCCCGCTCTCAGCTCCGCCGTCTTCTACGCCATGATGATTTTCATCGGCATCCTGCTCTTCGGACTGTTCTACTGCTGGAAGAAGGGTCTTTTGCAATGGAAATGAATAAAGATGAGCGCCCTCGCGTTGCGGCCAAAGAATTGACCCTCGTCAACCCGACCAAGTTCTGGCCGGGTGAGAGCCTTCTCCACAAAAGCGGCGCTCCTGGCATCATCACCGGCAAAGTCGATGACATGGTGGCGATGGCGCGCAAGTCCTCCCTCTGGCCCATGACCTTCGGTCTCGCCTGCTGCGCCATCGAGATGATCAGCACCTACATGGCCCACCACGATCTCGACCGCTTCGGCATCGTGCCCTGGCCTTCGCCCAGGCAGTCCGACGTGATGATCGTGGCTGGGACCGTTGTGAAGAAGATGGCCGACCCGATCAAACTCCTCTACGAACAGATGCCGTCGCCCAAGTGGGTCATCGCCATGGGAAGCTGCGCCACCTGCGGCGGGCCCTACACGCGCTCCTACTCCGTCGTCATGGGCGTCGATAAGATCGTCCCCGTCGATATCTATGTCCCCGGCTGTCCGCCGCGTCCTGAGGCGCTCATGGACGGCCTTATCAAGCTTCAGGAAAAGATCATGCGCGAGGGGAGGAAGTAGTGTCTGTTCTTCCCAAAGGCCCCGTTGCCCCTATCAAGGCCGACCCGAAGATGGAGGCCCTGTTGAAAAAAGTCTACGCCTCCTTCGGCGCGCAGTTCGGCTATGCAGTCGATGAGGTGACGGCGCTGGTGCCGCGCGAGCGCATCGCCGAAGCCTGCCGCGTCGCGAAGGAAGAGGCGCGCCTCAAGTGCGACTATCTTCGCTGCCTTGCGGTTGTCGATTACCCCGACAGATTCCAGGTCGCCTATATGCTCTATTCCACGTCGCTCGGCCACAAGTTCATGCTCAAGGCCGATGCGCCGAAGAGCGACCCGACGATTCCTTCGGTGACTACCGTCTGGCGCGGCGCTGACTGGCACGAGCGCGAGGGCGCGGAGCTTTTCGGCGTGACCTTTTCCGGCCATCCCAACCTCAAACATCTCCTTCTCTTCGACGAGTTCAACGGCAAGTTCCCCATGCGCAAGGACTTCCCGTTCGAGGATGTCCACGACTGGACGCCTGAGGCGGAACTGCGCTGGCTCGAGGACAAAGACGATGGCAGTTGAGACAAGCATGAACACCGTCGATATGCTGCTCAACATGGGGCCGCAGCATCCAAGCACCCATGGCGTCTTCCGCATGGTGCTGCGCATCGACGGCGAGCGCGTCATCGATGTGGAGCCGCACATCGGCTACCTGCACCGGGGGTCGGAGAAGCTGTGCGAGCGTGAGAACTATCGCCAGATCGTCACCCTCTTCGACCGCCTCGACTATCTCTCCAACTTCAACAATGAGCTTGGCTTTGTCATGGCTGCTGAAAAGCTCATGGGCATCGAATCGCCGGAGCGCGCGCAGTTCATCCGCGTCATCCTCTGCGAGTTGAACCGCATCTCCAGCCACATGATGTTCTACGGCGCATACGGCGCCGATGTCGGCGTCTTCGGCACGTCCTTCATGTACGGCTTTCGCGAGCGCGAGATTATCCAGCAGCTCTTTGAGTCGGTCACCGGCGCGCGCATGATGCACTCCTACTTCCGCGTCGGCGGCCTCTTCCAAGACACGCCCGACGGATTCGAGGGGGCGGTAAGCAAGCTGCTTTCTGATCTCAAGCGAGCCATCGACGAGTGCGACAAACTGCTGACGAGGAACGAGATTTTTGTTGAGCGGACGCGAGGCATCGGGAAGATCAGCGCGGCAGATGCCATCGACTATGGAATGAGCGGCCCCTGCCTGCGCGCCTGCGGCGTGGCTCAGGATGTCCGCCTTAACGAGCCATACCTTGTCTACAACCGCTTCGACTGGGATATCCCCCTGGGCAAGAACGGCGATTGCTGGGATCGCTACTGGGTGCGCCTGGAAGAGGTACGGCAATCCATCACGATGATTGAGCAGGCGTTGAAGATGATGCCGAAAGGCTCCATCCAAACGCCTGTCG
>CAMAVV010000120.1 GCA_945861815.1 Thermoflexus hugenholtzii JAD2 | reverse complement strand
AGGGGAGTATTCAGGGGAGGCCGAGGCCGCGTTTGGCGATGATGGTGCGCTGAATCTCTGAGGTGCCTGCGCCGACGGTGATGGCGCGCTGGGCGCGGTCGAGCTTTTGCATCTTGCCGTGGAGGGCCGCGCGTTTGCCGCTGGCAAGTTGCGAACGCAGGCCAAGGACTTGCATCCCCAGGCCGATGACGTGCTGCGTCATTTCGGCTGCGAAGAGTTTCGAGACGGAGGCTTCATAGCTGGGCGGCGTCCCTTTACTTTGGAGCCAGGCGACCCTATACGAGAGAAGCCGCGAGGCTGCGACGTCGCAGGCCATGGCGGCAAGTCGCTGGCGGAGCTCAGGGCGCGATGTGCCGTTCTTGGTCTCTCGCGCATACGCGACTAGCTCGTCGAAGAGCTGTTCCGAGGGGACGTGGTAGCGTATGCCGGAGCGCTCGACGTTGAGCGCCGTCGCGCCCACGTACCAGCCGCGCGTCTTTTCGCCGACGAGCCTATCGCGGGGGACGCGGACGTTATCGAAGTAGACGCTGTTGAAGCTGTGGACATCGGCCATGTTGATGATGGGTTTGACGGTGATGCCGGGCCAATTCATATCGATGAGCAAGAGCCCGATGCCCTTGTGTTTGGGCGCGTTGGGGTCGGTGCGCGCCAGGAGGAAGCCGTGTTCGGCCTTGTGGGCCATGGTGTTCCATATCTTCTGGCCGTTGACCACAAAGACGTCGCCGTCTTCGATAGCCGTCGTTTGCAGGGAGGCGAGGTCGGAGCCGGCGTTGGGTTCGCTGAAGAGGGTTGACCAGCGCACTTCGCCACGGGCGATAGGCGGCAGGAACGTTCGCTTCTGCTCCTCGGTGCCGTGGATGATAAGGGAGGCGGCGACCTGATAGACGCCGGGGCCCATGAAGCTGCGGGGCGCTTTGGCGTCTGCCCACTCTTCGTTGAAGATGAGCTGCTGCATGGGCGACCAGCCTAGGCCGCCGTACTCCTTAGGCCAGCCGATGGAGAGGTAGCGATGCTCGCCGACACGCCGGGCGAAGTCGCGCTCGAAGGACTCGCGCTCCTCGCCTTCGACGTCGGTGACCTGCTCGCGCCAGTCGGCGGGGAGGTTTTCCTTGAGGAAGGCGCGGATCTCTTCGCGAAAGGCCGATTCTTCTTTAGACCAGGAGAAGTCCATGGCGGGGAGTATAGCAAAGAAGAGAATTTGCCACAGATTCCACAGATGAACACAGATTTGGGATGGTTAGGAGAGGCAAATGTTTATCCACTGAGAACACTGAAATCACTGAACGGAATGTGGAGGAGCTATCCATCTAGGACACTGAGATAGAGGTGGTGAGGTGGTACAAGGAGCAGGAAGAGGGAATTGTGTGGGTCTAGAGCGGCGGCCGGCGCGTATGCCAATCGGTGCTCTGTTCGTAGGCGTAGGCGGTGCGCAGGACGGTGGCTTCGGCGAAGGGTTTGCCGATGAGCTGGAGGCCGATGGGCAGGCCAGAGGCGCTGAAGCCGCATGGGATGGAGATGGCGGGCGAGCCGGTGAGATCGAAGGGGGCGGTGAAGTTGGACATGGTCGCACCCTGGCCGGCGCCGCCTGGCTTTTGCTCGGAGATTTTGAAGGGCAGGATGGGCATAGTGGGCGTCGCGATGACGTCCACTTTTTCGAAGGCGGCGTGGAAATCCTGGACGATGAGCATGCGGATGCGCTGCGCCTTGATGTAGTCGACGGCGGGGCGCAGTGAAGCGGCGACGAGCCTATCGCCAAGGGTGCCACCGTAGAGGTGCAGGCGCGTCCTGAGGAGTTGTTCGTGGGCGGCGGCCTGTTCGACACGGATGATGGAGCTCATGGCGAGCATCGACTTGGTGGCGTTGGGGACGGAGACTGACTGCACGCGCGCGCCTAGCTTTCGCAATCGCTCGATAGCCTGGCGAACGTGTGCCTCTACCTCAGGGTTCAGTCCCTCGAAGAAGTGTTCCTTCGGCACGCCGATGCGCAGGCCGCGCACGCCTTTCCTCAGGTCGCGGGTGTAGGAGGGGACGGGCACGTCGGCGGTTGTGGGGTCGTTGGCGTCGTAGCCGGCGATGGCTTGCAAGGTGATGGCGGCATCTTCAACGGTGCGCGCCAGGGGGCCTGCATGGTCGAGGGTCCAGGCCAGGGGGAAGACGCCGTAGCGGCTGACGCGACCATAGGTGGGCTTGATGCCTGTGCAGCCGCAGAAGGTGGCGGGCAGGCGAATCGAACCGCCGGTATCGGTGCCCATGGAGGCGAAGCCGGCGCCAACGACGAGGGATGCGCCTGAGCCGCTGCTGGAGATTCCGGCGAGGTAGTCGTAGTTCCAGGGGTTGTGGGCGGGACCAAAGACGGGGCTAGGCATATCGACGGCGAACTCGGTCATGTTGTTCTTGCCGATGATGACTGCGCCAGCATCGCGGAGGCGCGCTACGGCGGTGGAGTCGGCCTTGGCGACGTTGTCGTGGAGGACGGCGGAGCCGCAGCTGGTGATGAGGCCCTTCATATCGAAGATGTCTTTGATGGAGATGGGGATGCCGTGGAGAGGGCCTTTATAGCGCCCCTGGGCGATGGCGCGGTCAGCGCGGCGGGCTTCGGCGAGGGCCGACTCTTCGAGGATGGCGGTGAAGGCGTTGGTCTTTGGCTGGGTGGCCTTGGCGCGGACGAGGACGGCCTTGGTCAGTTCGAGGGAGGAGAGGCGCTTGCTTTTGAGGAGGCGCGAGGCCTCAGGGATGGTGAGAAAGCAAAGGTCTGCGGTGAACAAAGAAGGCCTCCCAGCCGTGGTTCTCAAAATCACCCTCACCTCTCGCTTTGCGAGGTCCTCTCCCATCGAGGGAGAGGGGTATTTGAAGGGATGGCGCTAGAGCTTGGAGGGTTCGAGGGCTTTGGCGCGGCGGTAGGCGAGCTGTTCCATATGCTCGAGGAACCGGCCTATGAAGGGAGTCGCCTCCATGCGGCGGAGGGCGATGGGATTAGGGTTCACCTGGCCCCAGGTGGCTTTGAGGTCGGGGCGGTTGGCGACGAAGGTGCGGAGGAAGCTGGCGATGTGAAACTCGACGGCTTCGCCGGTTTGGGGGTCTACCTTGAGGCGCACGTTATCGGGGAGGTCAACCCATGCGCCCTCCTGCTGCCACGGCGAACGGATGATGAGCTTGTCGCTCTTCTTATCGTAGTAGAAGCTGAGGGTCCAGGTGTGAAGCCGGCCGAAGGTGATGGCGTCGCCCTTGAACATGGCTGGTGTGGTGGAGTCCCTTCTTGGAAGTCGCGTCTATCTTACTGGAGAGAGGTACGAGCAGCAAGGAGCAGGGGGCAAGGGGAAGCTGAACAATCGGAGGAGAGTTAGCCGTTCTGGTGAAAGATACAGAGGGCCAGAGCGGTCAGATCAGCTGTTCATGTCTTTCATGACCTTGTTGATAGCCATATCGGCTTGCTTGCGCATCTTTTCAGCGCCGGGCATATCGTCCAGGGGGGAGTCAGGGTGGTCGATGTTGCGGGTGAAGATGGCGGGGACCTTTTTGAAGAGCTGGCGCGTCTCGCCGGAGCATTTGGGGCACTTCACGGGCGACGAGTCGCTCATGGGGCGACGGATCTCAAAGGCATGGCCGCAGGCGTTGCAGGCTCTATCGTATGTGGGCACGGGCAACCCTCTCTAGAGGCGACAGGCTAGATGGCTCAGTCTCGGTAAGGGAGATTATACAAGAGACGGGGAGGGTTAGGAGGAGAAGGGGCAGGTTCAGATAGATGGGTAACCATTGGCTGCCGCGACGGTAAGAAGGTGGCGCTCATCGCTTCAGCCTCAGACCTTCAGGACGATTTTGCCGAAGTTGGCGTTTGACTCCATGTAGCGGTGCGCCTCGGCGGCCTGGTCGAGGGGGAAGATCTTATCGACGACGGGGCGCAGCTTACCAACAGTGAAGAGCGGGAGCACGTGCCTGCGGAACTGGGCAGTCACCTGCATCTTTTCAAGGATTGGGCGGGAGCGTAGCGTTGTGCCAAAGAGGCTCGCGCGCTTGCCTAAGAGTGAGCCGATGTTCAGATCGATCTTGCCGCCGCCTAGGGAGCCGACGAAGACGATGCGCCCTCTGGTGGCGAGGCTAGCGATATTCCTCTCCCAATATGGGCCGCCAATAACGTCCAGGATCACGTTGACGCCTTGGTTCGTAGTGTGCTCTTTGACTATGGCGGCGAAGTCCTGCTCGCGATAGTTGACGCCGAAGTCGAGCCCTAGCGCTTGCGCCTTGGCAAGCTTTTCAGCCGAGCCTGCGGTGCCAAATGTCGTCGCGCCCTTGGCCTTGGCGAGCTGGATAGCAGCCACGCCGACGCCGCTGCCGCAGGCGTGGATGAGGGCACGCTCGCCCATCTCCAGCTTGCACCAGTTGAAAAGGGCGTCGTAGGCGGTGAAGAAGACCTCAGGAACCGAGGCAGCCTGCTCGAAGTCCATGCTTGGCGGGATGTGCAAGGCCATCCCTTCGTGGATGACGAGCTTTTCGGCATAGCCGCCGCCGCCAAGAAGGCCGAAGACGCGATCGCCGGGCTTGAAGGTGCTGACCTTTGCGCTGGCTTTCGCAACGACGCCGGAGAACTCAAGGCCTGGGATATCGGCAGGGGCATCGGGCGGAGCGGCGTAGCCGCCGCGACGTTGCGCCAGGTCGGCGCGGTTGAGGGCGGTGGCGCGAACATCGACGAGGAGTTCTTCAGGGCCGGGGATAGGGTCGGGCACCTGTCTTATTTGCAGGACGTCAGGCTCACCGGGTTTGGTGATGACGATTGCACGCATGGGGACTCCAGAGGGAGGAATGTAGGGAGGAACTTAGGACCTGGGAACAGGGGAACTTAGGGCAGA
This sequence comes from Thermoflexus hugenholtzii JAD2, assembly GCA_945861815.1. Classification (GTDB taxonomy): domain Bacteria; phylum Chloroflexota; class Dehalococcoidia; order SHYB01; family SHYB01; genus VGPF01. The sequence goes on along the minus strand of CAMAVV010000120.1, from coordinate 682 downwards.
TAAAGCCTAGCATAAGTGGCTAGGAGAAGCCGTAGAGCTTGGCGGCGTTTCCGGCGACGATCTTCTGCTTGTGGTCCTGAGGCACGTCTTTGAAAAGGGAGGCGATGACCTCTTGCGAGTGGGGCCATGTGCTGTCGTTGTGAGGATAGTCGCTGGACCACATGAGGCGGTCGACGCCGATGAGTTCGCGGATGTAGACGCCGGAGCGGTCGTTCATGAAGGTGACGTAGGCATTCTGTTTAAAGTAGTCGCTCGGCAACTTGCCCTTGTCTTTGATGGGCGATGTCTCCATGTAGTTGACGCGCTTGTGGAAGAGATAGTCCATGCGCTCGATGAAGTAGGCCGCCCAACCTGCGTCGTTCTCCGCCGAGACGACCTTGAGCCGGGGGAAGCGAAGGAAGACGCCGCCGAAGATCATGCCGGCCAAGGTGCGCTGAACGGTGGAGGAGAAAATCGTGTGCTCGATGATGTTGTGGGTGATGTTCTTTGTGTCGGTGACGACGTGGAGGCTCACAGGCATATCGAGCTCTTGCGCGGCGGCCCAGAACGGGTCGAAAGCTTGCTGGGCGTAGTGGCCTGGGTCGTAGGGCGTAACGCTGACCATCGCACCGACAAGGCCGAGTCGTTTAGCCTGATGCACCTCGGAGACTGCGCCTTCGAGGTCTTCAAGCGTCATGACGCC
>CAMAVV010000119.1 GCA_945861815.1 Thermoflexus hugenholtzii JAD2 | reverse complement strand
GGCGACAGGCTCGATGTCTTTCTTCACGAAGTCGCGAATCATCGTGATGATCTGCTTCTGTTCTTCCGTCATGGTTAGTGTTGGCACAGGGGCCTCCTTCAAGGCAAGAAGCGACGAGGGCACAAGATGCTTCGGACAGCAAAGCATCGTATCAGCGTACAGGAGAAAAGGCAATGCGGAGGAGCCAGAGGTTTAGCCGCAGATTACACAGATTCGCACAGATTTTGGGATAGTGCAGAGAGACCGGAGGGTCATCCAGCAAGAGCACCGTATCGCCAGAGAAAGAAAAGGGGTCAGTGGGTGCGCATGCCGCCGTCCACGTCGAGGGAGAGGGCGGTGATGTTCTTGGCGTAGTCGGAACAGAGGAAGGCGACGGCGTTTCCCAGGTCTTCCGGCGTTTGGGCTCGTCCCATGGGGGTGCGCATTTCTGACGCCTTGAGGATTTCCTCAGGCGTCATCTCCGACCGCTCCCGGTTTTGAAGAGTGCGTTGTTGATAGATGCCTTTGAGCATCTCGGTGAAGGTGAGGCCTGGCAAGATGGCGTTCACCGTGACGTTGTAGGGAGCCATTATCGCGGCGAGGGACTGGGTGTAGTTGATATCGGCGGCCTTGCTGGCAGTGTAGTGCGGGATCAACGCGCCGCCGATGATGCCCCCGATGGAGGCGATGTTGATGATGCGGCCCGACTTGCGCTTCTTCATGTGGGGCATCACAGCCTCGGAGCAGTAGATGCGCGACATGAGGTTGACGCGCAGGACAGCCTGCCAGTCGTCGTCATTGGGGACAGGGCGTTCCTGCCAGCCCTGCGCGCCGACGACGCCAGCATTGTTGACGAGGATATCGATTTTGCCGAATGTCTTAAGCGACTGGGCTATGAGCATGTCCGCCCCATCGCGGGTGCCGACGTCTGACTTAATGGCGATGGCCTTGCGCCCCAGCGCGCGTATCTGCTTAGCGGTGGCCTCGGCGTTGGCGATGTTGATGTCGCCGATGGCGACATCGGCACCTTCGCGCGCGAGAACGAGGGCGATGCCCTGGCCGATGCCACGGCCTGCGCCAGTGACGACAGCGGTGCGATTTGGAAGAAGGATGTCCATTTAGTCCCCTACCCAAAAACTAGCGTTTTGAGATCCCGAAAATTCGACACTACCGGATACCCTGCCCCTTCAGGCTTTGAGGAAAAGAGTAGTGGTAAAAAGCCAATCTCCCGGCCACCTTCGATATTGCGACTACGGTCATCGACAAATACACATTCGTGAGGGTGACAGGGTAGCACCTTCGCAAGCGCTTGAGAAATGCCCAAGTCCGGCTTGCGAAACCCGACATTCCCACTTATCACCCAGCCAGTGAGATACTCCTCTAGCCCAAAGGCCTTTCTCCGTTTCATTGCCCACTCTGCAATGTCGTTGGAAATACAGAAGACGGGAATGGACATCTCGCGCATCTGTTTCAGGAAATCCATGAGGCCCGCAGTTAACGCGTACCGAGAGAGGTAATCGTCTTCCAGAGCGCCACCGTCCCAGTTGCAGCCTGCCCGTTTCCAGAATTCCTGCGATGTCATTTCGCCCAAACAGCAAGAAACGTAAAGCGTATGGATCTCAGCGTCGGACTGCGTGCATCCGTGTTTGCTAAGGAAGGGGGCCAGCAAATTCCAAAGGTCCTCGCCCTCGGTATAGATAACGCCCATTGCGTCGAGCGCGATGGCTTTAATTCTTGCCATTGTGACGTGCTCAGGGGGTTCGATGGGCTAGGCTAAGCCATAAGCTTTTGTAGAAGTAGACCCGTTCGCTTCCCGGCAGACCTGAGCGCTCAGGGTGACAATAGGAACAGCATTCCCGCCGCACAACATCAATACTCCGTAACGCCGGTGAAGTGCCAGTCGTGGATCTTGAGCGCAGGCACTATGTTATAGGAAAGCATCTCTTTGACAAGCCGTCGCTCTTTGCCGATCATGTCGACGCGGTTCAGCACCTCGATGTAGCTCTCGGTGAAGCGCAGGTTCTTCACTGGAGCGACGACTTCGCCGTTCTCGATGAGGAATGCGCCGTCGCGGGTCATCCCGGTCATGTGGACGGTGAGGGGGTGGACGACGCGCGTGTACCAGAAGCGGGTGATGAGGATGCCGCGTTTGACGGAGCGGATCAGGTCTTCGCGAGAGGCGTCGCCAGCCGTCATGAAGAGGTTGGTGGCCATGGGGCCAAAGGTGGAGAACATCTGCGGCAGGCCGTGGCCCGTCGATGCTTTTTCCTCTTTGAGGGCGGTGCGCCTATCGTAGACAGGCGACTTGGCGATGCCGTGCTCGACGATATCGACACGGCGCGCGCCGACACCTTCGTAGTCGAAGGCGCGGACGACGCCAGCCGGGTCGAGGGGGTCGTCATAGATGGAGACGTTCGCTCCCATGATGCGCTCGCCGATGAGCCTGCTCATGGCGCTGCGCCCCTCTTGCACATTGAGAGCGCCGAAGGTGACGAAGCTCAGAAAGTCCAGGATGTCGCTGACGGCGTAGTGTTCTAACACCACTTCATATTGCCCCGGCTCGATGCGGCGAGGGTTGCGCCCTTGCACCGCCTTTGCGATGGCTTCGTCGGCGACCACTTCCGGGTCGATCTCATCGACGTTGACGGCGAGGCGTCCAGCGTGGCCTGAGCTATCGCTCCCAGAGACGACGGTGAGCAGCTCGGCAGTGGTGGTGACACGATGGGCGAAGAGGCCGTGGGAGTTGGCAACGGTGAGGCCAAGGTTATCCACGCGAAAGGCGCCGGCGGCAGAGAGACCTTGGTCGCGGGATTTCCGGCAGATGAGTCGCACACCGGCGGCGCGCTGCATCGGGCCGAACTCGACTGTGGCGACGGAGTGGGCGTTGATGCGCGTCGTCTCGCCAGGCTGGGGAAGCGGCATCCAGCCTTCAGTTTCGGGGAGAGCGTTCGCGGTCGCGAAAGCATGTTGGGCAGCCGCTTCGAGGCCACCATCGCTCAGGTCATTAGTGCTGGAGACGCCGTAGCGTTTGCCAGCGCCTGCGCGCACAGTGACCGAGACGTCGCGCTCGGAGACGTTCTGGTGAATCTCATTGTTGGCAAAGCGCGTCAGCGCAGCATCGGTGCTCGAGATTGTGACCTCGGTCTGGTCCGCCTTCGAGAGCTTCAGCACGGTTTCAACGAGCCGCTTCGCTTCTTTTTCAGAGTGCATTGGGGTGAGGGATGAGGAACTTGGGAAGGCAGGAATCGAGGAACCGAGTCATGGGAGGGTAGCAATGGGAGGAGAGGGAGTCAAGGAAAGAGGAGCAAGGGGTAGGGGGTAAGAGAAGGAACGTAGGAAGTCAGGAACATAGGGAGGAGAGAATTAAGAGAAAAAGCCCCGGCCCTTATCAGGCCGGGGCGGAAGCGGCGCAAGCCAGACCAAAGATAACAGACAAATACGGGCCGAGCTTGCGTCCCGAGGGAAAGAGCTACAGCAGCAGCTCGCGAAGGGAAAATAATGCTCGACGAGCTGCCGCCGGATGGGTTCGGAGAGTTTAGCCCTTCTTTAGAAGAGGCAGGCCGGTGCGGTCGTTCTCCACTACCTTGTAGCCAGGGGGAAGCGCGTTCAAGACATTCGCGGCAGGTTTCCCGGCGAAGTAGTAGATCATCTGCTTCTGGCCACCTTTAAGGGTGACGTTCTTGGCGTGAAGATAATAGGTTTTCCCGGACTTCTTGCTGACAGTGCTGAATGGCATCTGACCCTCCTCTGAACTTTCTTTGACTAGAGTCTTGAACTAACTTAATTCATGAAAATCGTAACATAACAGTCCACACCTGTAAATAGGCAGGCGTCCAGAATGGGGAGAACTGGGGAAAGCTGCTGGGCTGAACCAGGAGGGGGTTTGCCCAATAACCGTGACCATTTACAGGTCTGACGGGTGAAGAGAATCCCCCTCTCTTTTCTTCTCTCCCACCAGGGGAGAAAAGAGGGGAAAGACCGCCGCAAAGACACGGGGCAAAGCACATCAAAGGAGCCGACGGGTTTAGGCCGTTGATTGGCCTAAACCAGGAGAGAGACGGGGTTCTCCAGAAAGGAGCGCAGGGTGGCAAGGAAGTTAGCCCCTTGGGCTCCATCGGCGACGCGATGGTCGATGGAAAGGGTGACGCGCATCATGTCGGCAATAGTCACCTGGCCGTCCTTCACCACCGGCTCTTTGACAACCGAGCCCACAGCCAAGGCAGCGGCCTGGGGCGGCGTGATGATGGCGCTGAAGCTCTCTACGTTGAACATGCCGAGGTTGGTGATGTTGAAGGTCGCGGCGCCGAACTCTTGGGCAGTGAGCTTATTCGCCCGGGCGCGCTCGGACAAGCCTTTGCTTTCGCGCGCAATCTGGGCCAGCCCTTTCTGGTCGGTGTCTGCGATACCAGGCGCGACAAGACCCTCGGGAAGCGCAATGGCGATGCCGACGTTCACATGCTGCTGAATCTGGATGCCGCCTTCGACGAGCATCGAGTTGAAGAAGGGATGTTTCACCAAGGCAACGGCGACAGCGCGGACGAGGAGGTCGTTGACGCTGACCTTCACGTCGCCCTCCAACGCCTTGTTTACCTGTTCGCGAAGCTTCATCGCCTCTGTCATGTTCATCGCGGCGGTGACGTAGAAGTGGGGTATCTCCGTCTTGCTGCGCGACATGTTGCGGGCGATGGCCTGCCGCATGCGGGTGAGAGGGACAAATGCGCCGCGCGCAGGCTGGCCTGCCTTGGCCACAGGCGTAGTCGGCGCGACTGCGGCAGTGGGCACAGCGGCGGGCATGGCGCCAGCAGCAGCCTTGCCTGCCTGCTCGGCGAAGGAAATCACATCTTCACGGGTGACACGGCCGCCAGGGCCGGTGGCGGAAACCTTTGCAATATCGATGCCGCGATCTTCGGCCTCTTTACGCGCCAGAGGCGACGACTTGACGCGCTCGCCAGCATCGGCAGGCTTGGGAGCAGGCGCGGCAGCAGCGACGGGAGAGGCTGCAAGCGAGGGGGCAGCGGGCTTTGCCGCGGCAGGCGGCGGAGCGACGCCGACGGCGACCTCGACCTTTTCACCAGGCGCGCCGAGGTAGCCAATCACTTGGCCAACGGGAACGGTGATACCCTCAGCGACGACATGTTTGGCGACGACGCCGGAATCGAAGGCCTCGATTTCGACGACAGCTTTGTCGGTCTCAATCTCGGCGATGATTTCGCCTTTGCGGACGGCCTCGCCCTCCTTCTTCACCCAGCGGACGAGTGTGCCTTCCTTCATATCGAAACCCATCTGGGGCATGATTATTTCAGTGGCCATCGTTTCGCTCCTCTTAGGGGGTTCGTCCCCATCGCCTCTCAGGAAAGACTTCGCCCTTCCTGAGTTCCGCTCCTAGGTGGAGAGGCACATCAACTCCATTGCTCAGACGATTGATTTTACCGCGTCAATCACATCTTTCGGCGTTGGAAAGGACATCGCTTCGAGCTCTCTGTTGTAGGGCGTCGGCACGTCTTTGCCGGAGACACGCAGCACAGTAGAATCCAGATCATCAAAGGCCTGCTCCATGA
>CAMAVV010000118.1 GCA_945861815.1 Thermoflexus hugenholtzii JAD2 | reverse complement strand
TCACAAAAGGGAACATTCAGGCCGAGCTCAGAGCCTATCTCAGCCAGGTCAGAAAGATACGACCCGTAAAACAGGATGGTTCGATTTTCCTTTACTTATTGAAGCTAAAACGGGGATCTCTTCAAAGAGGCCCGTACCCCGATGTGAGTATGTTCGAAGCGGCAAATCGTATCCTTTCGGACATTCTAATTTTTTATGGCGTGAGGAGATTGCTCAACAAACCCTCACTAGATTCAGTTCCTTTACCCTTCAAAAAGTACTCTGTAAATCTTGGAACCAGCCATGGGTACGATATCGAAGCTACATCAAAAAGAGGGTACAGCCTTATCGGAGAGGCTTTTAATGTTGCTCCAGATTATTTTCCTGTGAAGATGCGCAAAACAGAGAAAAAGCTCCTAAAGGCAAAGGCAAACTATAGGTTGATCCTCTTTAACAAAGAGGCAACTCATCTCAGGAAATACCTTATGCGCCCATCCAATCCCAACGGCATAATTTACCTGCCTGTTAAGGTTCCCTTGTATTAAAGAACGACTTGCGGAGAACTTATTTGTCTGATGGAACGATAGTATCTTCCCATCCAGCGCTTGCGCAGTTCCACCCGATCATCGGCGGGTGGTTCGCGTCGCGCTTCGAGCGGCCGACGGCGGCGCAGGTGCACGGCTGGCCTGCGATACAGTCGGGCAAAGATACGCTGATCGCCGCGCCCACCGGGTCGGGCAAGACGCTGGCCGCCTTCCTCAACTGCATCGACTCGCTTGTGCGCCAGGGAATGTCGGGCGAGCTGGCGGATGCGACGCATGTGCTCTATATCTCGCCGCTGAAGGCGCTGAGCAATGACATCCAGAAGAACCTGCAACAGCCATTGCAGGAGATCCGCGATTTGCTGATGCAGTCGGGGCTGCCTGCGCCGGACATCCGCGTGATGGTGCGCACTGGGGACACGACGGCGAAGGACCGGGCGGCGATGACGAAGCGTCCGCCGCATATGGTGGTCACCACACCGGAGTCGTTCTACATCTTGCTGACGAGCAAGGGCGGCAGGGCGATGCTCAAAACGGTGCACACGGTGATCGTGGACGAGATACATGCGGTTGCGGACGATAGGCGGGGCGCGCACTTGGCGATAAGCCTCGAGCGATTGGATGCGCTGACGGGAAAGCGGGCGGTGCGCATCGGGCTTTCGGCGACGCAGAGTCCTATCGAGGAGATAGCGAGATTTTTGGTGGGGACGAGGCACGTGGGGAAGGGTGCAAGGAGCGAGGAGCAAGGAGCAGAGGTGGGAGAGAAGAGAGGCGACCTAACCCCCAACCCCTTCCCTGCGAGGGAAGGGGAGCAGAGAAGGGGAGGCCAAATCGCCAACGCTCCCGATGAGGAATCGGGACCTCGGCTGACCTCGGCCTTCCACAGACCTGCGAGGGAAGGGGGGTGGACAGAGGACGGTGGGGGCACAGAGGATTTGAGGGCCGGTCTGAGACCGGCCCCTACAACGGAGGGGACAGGGACACCGGAGTGCGTGATTGTTAATGAGGGACACATCCGGAAGCTGGACTTGGCGCTGGAGTTGCCGTCGCAGCCGATGAGCGCAGTGATGTCGCTGGATGTGTGGGAGGAGTTGTTCGACAGGCTGGCGGAGCTTGTCAAAGAGCACAAGACAACGCTTATCTTTACGAACACGCGCCGCCTGGCGGAACGCCTCTCGCTGCAGCTCGCGAAGCGGCTCGGCGAGGGACAGGTCACATCGCACCACGGCAGTCTATCGAAGGAGCAGCGACTGAAGGCCGAACAGCGATTGAAGGCGGGTGAACTGCGCGCCCTCATCGCAACGGCGTCACTGGAGATGGGCATCGACATCGGCTCCATCGACCTCGTCTGCCAGATAGGTTCGACGCGCTCCATCGCGACGTTCTTACAGCGAGTCGGGCGGTCGGGCCACACGCTGGGAGCAGTCCCCAAGGGACGGCTCTTCCCCATCACGCGGGACGACCTTATCGAATGCACGTCGCTCATCTGGGCGACGCGGCAGGGCAAGCTCGACAAGCTGTCGGTGCCGCAGAACGCCCTGGACATCGTGGCACAGCAGATCGTCGCGGCGACGGCGAGCGAGGAGTGGAGCGAAGACGGGCTGTACGGGCTCATCACAGGCGCGTATCCCTACCGCAACCTGCCGCGGGAGGAGTTCGACAAGGTTGTGCAGATGCTGGCCGAGGGCTACTCGACGCGACGTGGACGCCGCAGCGCGCACATCCACTATGACGGCGTGGGCCATCGCATCACGGCGAGGCGGGGCGCGCGCATCTCGGCGGTGACCTCAGGCGGCGCGATACCGGAGAACGCGGACTACGATGTGATATTGGAGCCGCAGGGGGCAATCGTCGGCACGCTGAACGAAGACTTCGCCATCGAGAGCATGCCGGGCGATATCTTTCAGTTAGGCATCTCGTCATGGCGCATCTTGCGTGTGGAGCCGGGAAAGGTCCGCGTGGAAGATGCGAAAGGCCTACCGCCAACGATCCCATTTTGGCTTGGTGAAGCGCCTGCGCGAACGGCGGAGCTATCGGCGGAAGTTTCGAGGCTAAGGGGGGAGGTAGAGAAGAGATTGGGGAATACGGAAAGAGACCTAACCCCCAGGCCTCCCGATGAGGAATCGGGATCTCGGCTGACCTCGACCTTCGACAGACCTGCGAGGGAAGGGGAGCGGAAAGGAAAGTCACCCTCACCTCTCGTTCCGGTGCCGCACACGGAATCTGCGACTGCCGCGAGTTCCTCTCCTGCCGATTCCATCGAGCATCCTCGACAGAGTCGGGACATCGAGGGAGAGGAGGGAAAGAGGAGGGGAATGGAGGCGGCGATCGGGTGGCTGATCGGGGAGACGGGGATAGGCCGGGAGGCGGCGGAGCAGATCGTCGAGTACCTCGCGGCGACGAAGATTGCGCTTGGCGTGGTGCCGACGCAAGAGACGCTGGTCCTCGAGCGATTCTTCGATGAGAGCGGCGGCATGCAGTTGGTGCTGCACGCGCCATTCGGCGGACGTATCAATCGCGCCTGGGGGCTTGCCCTTCGCAAGAAGTTCTGCCGCACCTTCAATCAGGAGTTGCAAGCGGCGGCGACCGAGGACAACATCGTGCTGTCGCTTGGGCCGCAGCACAGCTTCCCCCTGGCCGACGTCTTCCAATATCTGAAGTCGGAGTCGACGGAACATATCCTGACCCAAGCGCTCCTTGCCGCGCCGATGTTCCAGACGCGATGGCGGTGGAATGTGACGCGCTCCCTGGCTGTCCTTCGCTCCGACAAGGGGAAGAAGGTGCCGGCGAACCTCCAACGGATGCGCGCCGACGACCTTCTAGGGGCCGCTTTCCCGCAGCAAGTAGCTTGCGCCGAGAATGTCCCTATGGACATCGAGATACCGGACCACCCGATCGTGAAGCAGACGGTGGACGACTGCCTCCACGAGGCGATGGATATCGAGGGCCTGCTGGCGACGCTGCACAAGGTCGAAGATGGGCAAATCACCCTGGTGGCGAAGGACACGACAGAGCCTTCGCCGATGGCTCATGAAATCATCACGGCCAAGCCTTACGCCTTCCTTGACGATGCGCCTTTGGAAGAGCGGCGAACGATGGCGGTGCAGACTCGCCGCGTCCTGGATGTGGCCTCGGCGCGGGACCTGGCGGCGCTGGACCCGGCTGCGATCGCGCGGGTGCGCGAGGAGGCGTGGCCCCAGGCAGAAACGCCTGACGAGCTGCACGATGCGCTGACGCTCCTGGGGTATTTGACGGAGTCGGAGGCGAAGCCGTGGCAGGGGCTGCTGGACCAGCTTGCGGGGGCGAAGCGTGCAGCGCGGTTAATATCCCCCTCTCTTTTATTCTCTCCCACCAGGGGAGAGAGGAGAACCGAGGACGCCAAGGGCACAGAGGGGGAGAATCAGAAAGGCGAGCAGCCACTCGCCCCTACATGGGAATCTTCGGCGCAATCAGCGGGGCGTAAGGAACCCGATGGAGCAGCACCTTCAATCTGGGTGGCGGCGGAGCGATTGCCGCAATTTGAGGCAGTTTTTCCTGGCGTAGCGACGTCGCCGCGCATCGAAGCGCCTGCCCGCGAACGCGCACGGACGTGGGAGCGTGAAGAGGCGATGCGGGAGATTGTGCGCAGCCGCCTCGAAGGGCTTGGCCCGGTTTTCGACCGTGCGCTTGCGGCGTCACTCGCCTTGCCTGTCAGCGATATCAACGCGGCGCTTGTGGCGTTGGAGACGGAAGGCTTCGCGATGCGGGGGCCAATCAGCCCGAGAGCGAGTGAAAGTGGTTTCGACCTAACCCCTAACCCCTTCCCTGAGAAGGAAGGGGAACTTCGGGCGCAGGGGACGGAGTGGTGCGACAGGCGGTTACTGGCGCGGATCCATCGCTACACGCTGGATACGCTGCGCAAGGAGATCGAGCCGACAACGGCGGCACAGTACGTCCGATTCCTATTTTCATGGCAGCACGTCGCGCGGGAGTCGCGGCTGCAAGGGGCAAGCGGCCTGGCGAAGATCATCGAAGAGCTGCAAGGTTTCCAAGCGCCAGCGGGGGCATGGGAGAGCGACATCCTGGCGTCACGGATGGAGAAGTACAGCGGCATGTTCTTAGACGAGCTCTGCTTCTCGGGCCAGGTGGCCTGGGGGCGGCTCTTCCCGCCAACGAACGGCGATGGGCGCAAGGCCGGGCCGACACGGTCGTCGCCCGTCTCCATCATGCTGAGACAGGACCTGCCGCACTGGCTCGGTATCGCGCCCTACGTCAATGGCGAGGTGAAGCTGAGCGGCCTGGCGGAGGAACTGCGGGCGCACCTGGAGAGACAAGGCGCGAGCTTCTTCCAAGAGCTTGTGCACGCCACGCGCCGCCTGCCGACGGAGGTGCGCAACGCATTAGGCGAACTCGTCGCGGCGGGGCTCATCACCGGCGATGGCTTTGCCGGGTTGCGGGGTCTCATTTCGGCGGGACGCGGCGAGACATCGAAGCGACGACCGCCGAGGTGGTTCGGCGTCGCACAGCCGTCGGCGCTGCCTGCGGCGACGGGACGGTGGGCGCTCTTTAGAACGCGCACTGAGCCTGCCGCCGATTCGACTCAGGCCGCAGACTTCTGGGGGCGACAGCTTTTGCGGCGCTATGGCATCGTCTTCTTCCGAGTGGCCCAGCGAGAGACGGGGCTGCCGCCGTGGCGCGACATCCTTCGAGTCTACCGTCGCATGGAGGCTCGCGGCGATATACGAGGCGGGCGCTTTGTGGACGGCTTCACCGGCGAGCAGTATGCGCTGCCTGAGGCGGTGGAGGCGGTACGCGCCATACGCCGCGCACAGCCTGAGGGGCGGCTTGTGGGCATCAGCGGCGCTGACCCGCTGAACCTTGTGGGCATCGCGACCCCTGGGGAGAAGGTGCCTGCGCTGGCGAGCAACCGCATCGTCTTCCGGGACGGCGCGCCCATCGCGACGCGCGTGGCAGGGGCGGTGAGTTATCTTACAGAGGTGACGGAGGGGGAGAGGCCGCTGGTGCTGGCGGCGCTACGAGACAGGAAATAATCCACTGAAAAATTAGCCAC
>CAMAVV010000117.1 GCA_945861815.1 Thermoflexus hugenholtzii JAD2 | reverse complement strand
GCGCCAACGGCAACACGGCCTGCCGCGCCCACCCAGCCCCCCGCGGCCACTGCCGCGCCGACGGCAACCCGGGCTCCGGTCGCTGGCGTCTTCAACGTCAACCCCAGCACCCTGAAGGGTATCAAGTATCGCTTCAACGCGCCGAACTTCTCCCAGACGCCAAAGACAGGCGGCACACTCAAGATTTCCTCCAGCGTCAGCTGGCCGAATCTTGACCCAGTAAAGTCTGTCGGCTCTGGCACAAACGGTCCTCTGAGCGTTGTCCACAACCGCCTTGTCCGCTGCGCCGGCGGTTTAGAGATGAAAGTCTTCGATCCGTACACCTGTGAGATCGTTCCGGACCTCGCCTCGTCCTGGAGCGCTTCTGCCGATGGCAAGACCTATACCTTCAAGCTGCGCCCCGATGCGAAGTTCCAGAACATCGCTCCGGTCAACGGGCGCGCCCTCACGTCAGCCGACATCCTCTTCTCCTATGACTACGCCTCGAAGACCGCTGGCAGCGCCCTGGCCAGCAACTTCGCCAACGTTGACACGATCACGGCGCCGGACGCCTCCACCGTCGTCATCACACAGAAGAGCGTTTCAGCCGACTTCCTGCCTGTTGTTCCTGCAGGCATCCAGCACTATATCCTGGCCAAGGAAATCAAAGACGCCAGCGGCAGCTTTGAGAACCAGATGATCGGCACCGGCCCCTTCCAGGTGAAGGAAGTGAAGGGCAAAGAGCAGATCATCTACACCAAGAACCCGAACTTCTTCAAGAGCGGCCAGCCTTTCATGGACGGCTTTGAGTACAGCGTCATCGCCGATGGCGAAGCCGCTAAGGCCGCTTTCCGCGCAGGCCAGCAGCACTGGACCAACCTCCCGGGCGCGAACTACACGGTGCGCGGCTCCGAGGAGATTCGCCGCACGGTCCCCAACGCCGTCTACTTCGAAACCGTGTGGCCCCACGCCCTCTACTCGGTCTTTGTGAATCTGGAGACTGGGCCCACGGCGAACGTAAAGGTCCGCCAGGCGATGTCCATGGCCTTTGACCGCCCGGGCGTCATCAAGGACATCTATCAGGACGCCGGCGCCATCATGTCGCCTGTGCCCTGGCCCTGGATCTTCGACCAGCGCCCGACGTTGGACCAGATGCCGAACTATCAGTACAACGTGACCAAGGCAAAGCAGCTTCTTGCTGAGGCTGGTTTCGCCAATGGCTTTGAGCTCGCTCTGGACTACTCGAGGGGCTCCCTCGCCGACCACGACCTGAGCAGCCCGATCTTCGTTGACAACCTCAAGGCCATCGGCATCAACGTCAAGCTCAACCCCGTAGACTTCACGACGCTTCGCGGCAACGCCACGTCGTACAAGTTCGGCGGCGGCTCGTTCTACTTTGTCTCCACCCAGTCCACGATCGACTCGTACGTCTACTTGAACATGCACTCGGCATCAACGGGGAACGTCGCGCACATCAAGGATGCGAATCTCGATAGGCTTCTCGAGGCTCAACGCATCGAGATCGACCCTGTCAAGCGGAAGGATATCCTGAAGCAGATCTGGCAGGCGGAGCATGATAACGTCTGGAGAATCCCAGCCCCAACCCTCGCCACGATCTACTTCCACAGCGAGAAGCTCCACAACGCCCTCTTCTCGTACCAGTACCTGATGCCGAACGTCTTTGGCCCCAACCTTGAATACATGTGGTTAGACCAGTAGACTAACGTTCGCGCAGAGTTCCGCAACGCAAAAGAGGCCCTCCCCGTTAGGGGAGGGCCTCTTCCTTTTCAGGGATGACTCTGGGCCTAGTGTGTTATCTGCCCCATACGCCCGTTCTGGTAGTCGTCGAAAGCTCGGATAATCTCTTCCTTGGTGTTCATCACAAAGGGGCCATAGCGCGCCACTGGCTCCCGCAAGGGAACTCCTGAGATCAGCAGAAGGTTCAACGGCGCTTTCGCAGTCGCAGCGTTCTCGATGCTCACCGCGTCAGCGTCTGCCGAAAGGATCGCCATCTGGCCCTCGCCCACCCGGCGTTGGTTCGCGCCAATCAGGCCTTCGCCATCGATCACATACGCAAAGGCGTTGTGGCTCTTAGACACCGCCTGCCTCACCGTCGCGCCAGGTTGCATGGTGAAGTGGAGATAGGAGATAGGCGTGCGCGTCTCGATGACCGCCTTCTTCCCCAGCGACTCCCCTGCAACAACTCTTACCCGCACGGCCCCATTCTCTGCCTCGGCGATAGGTATCTTTGCCGCGGGGATATCTTGATAACGCGGCGCGATCATCTTGTCCTTGCGCGGCAGGTTCACCCACAGCTGAAAGCCGTGCAGCCGTCCGCCCTTGCGCTTGAATTCCGCCTGTGGCATCTCTGAATGGACGACGCCCGAGCCTGCCGTCATCCATTGCACATCTCCTGGGTTTAGCTTCCCTGAATTGCCGACAGAGTCCTTGTGCTCCATGTTCCCTTCCAGCACATAGGTCACTGTCTCAAAGCCGCGATGCGGATGGTCTGGCGCGCCCTTCGCTTCGCCGGGGCCAAGGTCCACCGGGCCAAGGTGATCGAGAAGCAGGAAAGGATCGACGAGCGAGAGCGTCTGCGTCGGGAAGGGACGCCGCACCGGGAAGCCCTCTCCTTCAAAGGTTCGTATCGCTGTAATGACATTCGTTACTGAACGAGAGGCCGCGATCGTGGTCATAGCTGCGCTCCGTTACTCCGAGTCTGCCAAGTTCGATGCCCCCGGATAGGGCGAAGATTCACGTCTGGTCTGCTATCCGGCTCAGTAACCCTTGTCCGGATCAATGACGTTTTTCAACGGCTGGCCTGCCATGTAGCGCTTCAGATTCTCCACAAAAAACCTCACGGCCCGCTCCCGATTGTCGATGATGTCGCCGGAGACGTGAGGCGTGATGAAGACGTTCTGCATGGCCCAGAGGGGGCTTTCCTTCGGCAAAGGTTCCGTTTCAAAGACGTCGAGGCCTGCGCCGGCGATCTGCTTCTGCTGAAGGGCGCGCACCATCGCTGCCTCATCAACCAGCTTCCCCCGTCCCACGTTCACGTAGAAAGACGTCGGCTTCATAGCCCGAAACTCCGCCTCTCCGATGATATGCTCTGTCTCCTTTGTCAGGGGGAGGGCGTTCACCACATAGTCGCAGGCAGCCAAGAGCTCCCGGAGGCGCGCCGGTGGCCACAGCTCGTCCACGTCACCGACGTTGTATTGAATCGCCGTCGCAGAGCGACGAGTCGCCAGCACGCGCATGCGAAAGGCCTTCCCCAGGCGCGCCGTCTCCATGCCGATGCCCCCGAGCCCCAAGACGCCAAGGGTGCGCCCCTCCAGGAAGTCCGCGCGCACCGTGTCCCGCCGGTAATCGGCGGTGCGCTGCTGCTCAAGCCAGCCCGGCGCTTTTTTGGCCCACATGAGCATGAACATGCAGGCGTGCTCGGCAATGGCCAGGGCATTCGTGCCGACGACGTTCGTCACCTGGTAGCTATTTCCCTCGAAGAGGCCGCCGCGCGCGAGGTGGTCCACCCCTGTGCCGAGCCATTGGACCCACTTGAGCTTTGGCGCGCGCTTGGCGACATTTGATGGAGTGCGGCCAAGGAAAAGAATCTCGATCTGGGCGAGCATCTTGTCGGCCTTGGCCTTCGCTTCTGGAGAGGCCGCCTCTTGTGCCAGGTATTCGCTCATATCTAGGATGCGTATCCTGGGAGAGACCGACTGGATAAGGTCGAGCGACTCTTGGCTTGGGCGCGAAGAAAGACCGATATTTAAAGTGGACATGAGGGGAGAGTATCGGTGAGGGCGCGATGTGTCAACGACCTCTGCTCCTGAGGCTGACTAGCTGTCACGGCTTCGCGAAGGGCGGCTCGTAGCCAGGGGTCGGTGGAATGCCGAAGGCTTCGATCATACTGAATATCATGATGAAGTAGCCGATGGCGACCGTCAGGTCAACGGTGCCCTGCCTCCCCATCAAGTGTTCGATGGCGGTAAACGTCGGGTCGTTGACCCGACGGTTGAAGACCTGCTTCGCATAGTCAACAAAGACGCTCTCCTTCGGCAGCATCCCTCGTGTCGTCTTCGCCCGTATCCCTTCAACAACCAGCGCACGCAGGCCTACCCTCTTCGCTAGCTCTTCATGCGCCTGCCACGAGTAGTAACAGCCCACCTCTCTCGCCACCGCCAATCCGATGATGGCTCTGGTCGTCTCATCAAGGGAAGAGTGGTTCACAACGCTATCGCTTAAGTCAGCCACGCGGCGAGCGAGCTCAGGACTGTGCAAGAGGACGAGGATGGATGGTGGGATCGATGTCCGAGTCTTCCCGATGTGGTCGTAGGCGGCTTGGGCTGCTGACGGCAGGTCTTCTCGGGTCGGCATGGGAAGTCGTGGCACTGGCGGCTCCTTCTGGAGTGGTATCCGGCTGTCTGAAGTCAGCCGTTATAATACGTGGAGAGCACAAGGGCCTGTATCTTCCGGCCCTTTTTCCTTGCCTCCACGTCACGCGATGATTCTTTGCGAAAGCAGGCCCCTGATGAAACCCACCTTAACACACAAGATCCCCAGATGGCTTGTCCTCCTGATGGCCGCCGCCGTTGTAGCAGTGGCCATCTCAGCCTGCCTGACGATCAAGACAGAGAACAACCAGGCGAACCTGCCCAAGGAGGCATCAAAGGAGTTCGGGACTGTTTTCGAGGCATACCAGCAGCTTAAGGCGCACCACGCCGATAAGAAGACGCTGGACGACAAGAAACTCGCCGAGGGCGCTATCCGCGGCATGATTCAGACGCTGGACGACCCATTCAGCGGCTATATCCCCAAGGCGCTTCAGGGCACGGTGCGCGAGCAGTTGGACGGCACGTATGAGGGAATAGGCGTCGAGATTCTCATCAAGGACGGCTTCCCTGTTGTCATCGCGCCGATCCGCAAATCGCCTGCGGAAAAGGCCGGTGTCAGAGCCGGCGACATTATCATTAAGATCGACGGCGCGTCAGTGGAGAATGTGTCTGAGGACGACGTTATCACGAAAGTGCGCGGGCCAAAGGGAACAAAGGTCACGCTCGATGTCATCCGGCCTCCCCAAGCCACACCCATCGCCTTCACCCTCACCCGCGATGAAATCCGGCGCGCCACTGTGGACATAGACGACCTGGGCAATGGCCTCTTTCGCGTAAGCATTTCCCAATTCCAGCCCAAGACAGGCGAAGAGTTCCGTGACAACTTGCGCGAGGTGATGCAGAAGCGTCCTGCAGGCATCGTCCTTGACCTGCGCAACAATCCAGGGGGCTACTTGGACGTTGTGGTGGACGTGGCAAGCCAGTTCCTCAAGGACGGCCTTGTCCTCTACGATGTGGACGGCGATGGCAAGCGCACAGACTGGCCGGTGAAAGACGATGGGCTAGCGCAGCGCGTCCCTCTGGTCGTGCTCGTCAACAACGGCAGCGCCAGCGGCAGCGAAGTCGTCTCAGGCGCGCTGCAGGCGAGGAATAGGGCAAAGGTCATCGGGACGCAGACCTTTGGCAAAGGGTCCGTGAACCAGACCTATCCGCTGAGCGATGGTTCCAGCGTGCGCCTCACCACCGCCAAGTGGCATGCGCCGAACGGGCTTCAAATCAGTAAAGTCGGC
>CAMAVV010000116.1 GCA_945861815.1 Thermoflexus hugenholtzii JAD2 | reverse complement strand
ACTATGGGTCGACGAAGGCGAAAGCGATCGAGAAACAGGCGGGCAGGCGGCTCTTCGAGATGACGTTCGATGAGGAGACGTTAGGCGTGGGCAAGGGCAAGCGAAATTATTTCGACAGGGCCTTGCGCAAGATGGCCGTCGCGCCTGCGAACGTCGCCATCGTGGGCGATAGCCTGCGCAACGACATCGCACCTGGGCTGGAGGTTGGCCTGGCGACGGTGTGGGTGCGGCGGAAGAACGAGGCGAACAAGAACAAGGTGAAGCCGCACCTGACGGTGAAGGCGCTGACAGAGGCGGAGGGGTGGTTTTGAAGAAGTTGTGGCTCATAAGCGTCCTGGCCTTTGGGGTTGGCGCTGGCGCAAGTTTTTTCATCGCGCATGTAGCGATTGGAGACTCTCATACCGACAGGAACTGGGGACTTGTACTTCTTGGCCTTTTCCTGCCACCTTTTGTGGCCGGAGCTATGGTGGCAGCATTACACCACGGCTCAGACGAAGGGCCGAAAACTGGCGCGCTTGTGGGGTTGACCAGCGGAGCCGCTGGTTGGGTCGCAAAGGTCGCACTGATAATCGCAACACTTTCATATTCAGAAGCCGACGAAGGACTTGACTACATCGTCGCACAGAAGGTACTAATGGCCCTTCTGTTCTGTTTTCTAACCGCTATCGTTGCGGTGAGTACCGGATTGTTCGCAGGTTTCTTTGGTGGCGTGCTTGGCCAAGCGATTAATGACAAGATGTATGAGCGAAGGATGAATCGAAAGGCGTTCTCAGAGTCGCACAGGTTGCATCGGTGATTACGCATGGACGCAGCATGGTGCGTCTCTACACAAAATCCCGCCTTATATTCCCCTGGGGTATACTGGATTTGACCCTAGATTTGCTATCATCAACCCATGCAACCCATCTTCGCTGAAGCGCATAAGCTCCTCGCCAAGGGCGAGCCATTTATCCTGGCAACCGTCGTGCGCACCAAAGGCTCGACGCCGCAAAAGCCAGGGGCAAAGCTCCTTGTGCGCAAGGACGGCACCGCCGTCGGCACCTTGGGCGGCGGCTGCGTGGAGGCCGAGGTCTGGGCCGAGGCGAAGGTTGTCCTGGAAGAGCGCAAGGGCGCGCAGGTCAAACGCTTCCTCCTGAATGAAGACATCGCCTCCCGCGACGGCCTCGTCTGCGGCGGCAACATGGACATCATGGTTGATCCCGTCTTCGACCAGCCGTCACTGCGCCCCCTCATGAAAGAAATCCTTGACGCCTATGACGGCAAAGGCGACCGCGCACTGGCCACCATCGTCGAGACGGGCACATCGAAGACACCGATGGGCGCGAAGCTCTTTATCCGCGCCGACGGCTCGACCGTCGGCTCCCTGGGCAGCGCTGCCCTCGATGCGAAGGCCGTCGAAACGGCGATCGCGCTCATGCCCAAGGGGCGCGAGCAGTGGATCGAGACGGAGGACGGCGCGCGGGCATATGTGGAGGCCTTCACCACGCCGCCGACGGTCGTGATCGCAGGCGGGGGACACGTCGGCAAAGCCGTCTACACCGTGGCGCGCTTCCTTGGCTTCCACGTCGTCATCGTGGACGACCGTCCGCAGTATGCCAACAAGGAACGCTTCCCGGAGGCCGACAAGATCGTGGTGGACGACTTCGATAAGGGCCTGCGCGAACTGAATATGACCCCCAACTGCTATGTGATCATCGCCACGCGCGGCCACAAGCTGGACGACCTTGCCCTCATCGAGGCGGCAAAGTCCCGCGCAGGCTACGTCGGCCTCCTTGGCAGCAAGCGCAAGGCTATCCTTATCTTCCGCGACCTGGTACGCACCGGCATCCCCGAAGAGCGCATCAAGGAGATACGCGCGCCTGTGGGCCTTGACCTTGGCGGCAGGTCTCCTGAGGAGATCGCCGTCAGCATCATGGCGGAGATCCTCTCGGTGAAGCACCAGCGCGACGCACGGGCGATGACGATGGACACCAAGGTCTTGGAGCAGGCGAAGGCGCTGGCGGCGAAAGTCTCGAAAGCGAAGGTCATCGCGCGCTCGTGACCACTGCTCCCGCGGAACGTATCTCCGTCATCCTCCTGGCCGCCGGCGAATCGTTGCGCATGGCCCAGCCCAAGCAGTCGCTCCTCTGGCAGGGCGTACCGCTGCTGCGCTACCACCTGGAGCAGCTGCTTGCCACCACCGCCCAGGAAATCGTCGTTGTCCTTGGCTATAAGGCGGGGGAGTTCGCGGCGATGCTCAAGCAGATCAGCCCTGGCGGACGCGCCAAGCTCGCCCTGAATCCCAACTTTCGCTATGGGAAGACGACGTCCATCAAGATAGGGCTGGAGAACGTCGCGGAAGAGGCCACTGCCGTTGTTATCCTTGCCGTGGACCAGCCGCGTCCCGCTGCCGTTCTGCAACGCCTCTTCGACACCCACGTCCAGGGGAAGAACCTCATCTCCATCCCAGCCTGCCAGGGCAAGCACGGCCACCCACCGATGTTCGACGCCTCGCTTGTCCAGGAGCTCTCCCAAATCTCGGAAGAGAAGCAAGGGGTGCGCGAGGTTATCGAACGCCATCGCGACTCCCTTCGCACCGTTGACTTCGATTCGCCCGTGGTCCTCACGAACCTGAACACGCCGGAGGACTATCAGCAAGCGCTGAAGCAGTTCGGCCAGAAGGCGTAGCGACTGGTACAATAGGCGGCACTTTTCGAAAGGCATGCCTATGTTCTTCAAGCAATTCCTGCGAATCCTTAAAGCAAACCTGCTCTCCCTTGGCTGGATCGGCCTTTCGCTGACCATCTCGGCCTTCACCATCGCCGTCGTCATCAGCGGCGCATTCGTCATCCGCCTCTTCTTCAAAGATGTCCTCCAGGTCGACTCGCCGCTCCTGGGCGGCTTCTCCCTCATGCTCTCCTTCGTTATCTACCTCGGCACCGTCGGCTGGTTCGCATGGCGCTGGCTCCGCCGCAAACTGCAGATATAGGCGAGACGGTTTTCTTGCGGGAGCGTCTGAGACCCTCCCTTCCGGGGATACGCATTCTGTAGGGACCATTCGATGCGTGTTTCATCCTCGCACGCACCACCAGCCGCCCTGTATAATCCGCGCGAATCGAATCAGGAGGCAAACGCCATGGCCGCAACGATCGACTACAGCAAATATGGCCCTATGGGGCTCGATGTGCAGAAGAAAGAGCCCGGCATCATAGTCGCCACGCTGAACCGCCCGGACAAACGCAACGCCATCAACGCATCGCTCCACGCCGCCCTGGAGGACTTCCTCCACGTGGCGAACTTGGACCGCGAGCTGCGGGCCATCGTCCTCACCGGCGCAGGCCCTGCCTTCTGCGCAGGCGGCGACATGAAGGACATGAGCCAAGACCCCAGCGAGAAGGGCCCTGGATTCATCCTGCGCGGCCCCAAGTGGCTCATCCAGAACTTCGCGAACTGTGAAGTGCCCATCATCGGCGCGATCAACGGCCCGGCAGCCGGCCTTGGCGCATCCATCGCCCTCATGTGCGACGTCATATACATGTCCGAGACGGCGCGCATCGGCGATACCCATGTGAACATGGGCCTAGTGGCAGGCGATGGCGGCTGTGTCATCTGGCCGCTTTTGGTAGGCCCGTCGCGCGCCAAGGAGTACCTGATGGCAGGCGAATATGTGGAGGCGAAGGAGGCCGAGCGCATCGGCCTGGTGAACCACGTCGTCGCGCCGGACAAGCTGATGGAGTCGGCGATGACCTACGCGAGAAAGATGGCGAACGGTCCCGGCCCCGCCGTGCGGTGGACCAAGCTCGCCATCAATCGCACCATCTGGCAGAACATCAACCTGGTGCTGGATTTCAGTCTCGCCGTCGAGGCACTGTCAGTAAACACAGAGGACAGCCGGGAGGCCGTGGCGGCGTTCCGGGAGAAGCGCAAGCCCCAGTACAAGGGGCAGTAAGAGAAACGATCAGCCCCTCAGCATCCCTTATCGCTGCTATCCATGCGCTGATTCGCCCGCCTCGTCTCGCACGCAGAAGCCTCACAAGCGGCGTGGCATGCGCCCGCTCCCGTAGGGTATAATTTGCCCAATCCTACGTCTCAGGTGCAGCCATGTACGCTTTCTTCAAGAACAAGTACCTGCCCATCGCCGAGGCCAAGATGTCCATCTTGACCCACGCCTTCCACTACGGCACGGCCTGCTTCGAAGGCGTCCGCGGCAACTGGAACGAGGATGAGGGCCAGGTCTACATCTTCCGCGCCCAGGATCACATGGAGCGCCTCATCAACAGCGCCAAGGTGCTTCGCATCAAGATACGCTTCACCGCCGAAGAGATGGTGAACATCGCCGCCGAGGTGGTGCGCAAAGGCAACCACAAGGAAGACATCTACATCCGCCCTGTGGCCTATAAGAGCGCCGAGGTGGTGGCGAACATGAAAGCCCACCTGCTGGAAGACGACGTGATGGTCTTCGCCTTCCCCTTGGGCAACTACCTCGACCCGAACAAAGGCATCCACTGCGGCACCTCCAGCTGGCGTCGCATCGACGACCTCAGCATCCCCGCGCGCGCCAAGATCAACGGCTCCTATGTGAACAGCGTCCTCGCCAAGACCGAAGCGGTCGAGAGCGGCTTTGAAGAGGCCATCATGCTGAACCAGGACGGCCACGTCTCCGAGGGCAGCGGCGAGAACATCTTCATCGTGAAGAACGGCACGCTCATCACACCGGCCCCCGGCGACAATATCCTTCTCGGCATCACCCGCGATAGCGTCATCACCCTCGCCAAGCAAGAGCTTGGCATGGAAACGGTTGAGCGGCAGCTCGACCGCAGCGAGCTTTACCAGGCCGACGAGGTCTTCCTCACCGGTACGGCGGCGCACTTGACACCCGTCTCGAAGATCGACCACCGCGCCATCGCTGACGGCAAGATCGGCCAGGTGACGCAGCGGCTCCAGGCGCTCTACTTCGACGTGATCCGCGGCAAGAATAAGAAGTACATGCAGTGGTGCCACCCGGTGTACGATAAGCCGTCCAAGAGCAGCGCGAAGAGCAACGGCGCAGCCGTCTCCGCCGTGCGCGCCAGCGACCGCCGGTAGCAGGCAGTATCGCCATCGCGCCTTCGCGCCATGATTAGCCTGGGCGTCGACTACTTCCTGCTGGTCGTCATCGCAGCGGCTGGCGCGCTCCAGTTGACTGCCGCCTTCAGCGGCCTGTGCGGCCTCTACATCGTCCCCCAAAAGCGCGCCGGCTACGCCCTGGGCGTTGTGTTGCTTGTAAGCGCATTCGCCTGGTTCGTGCTGGCGGGCGATACCAACATCCCCGGCGACCTCGGCGGCGTGGAAGGCTCCGAGCAGTTCGGCCTCTTCCTCGCAGGCGTTGCCGCCGCCGCCCTGCTGACAGCCGTCATCGCCTCGCTCACACAGCGCACGGCGGGCGCGCCGCCGCAAGGCGTGGAGGGCATCGAGGCCCTTCGCCACACAACGCTCCTTGGCATCTTCCGCGCGCGCGCCGCCAAGGGAGGCCATCGTGGTTAGCGCAGACCGCGCCGTCTTCGAATGGCTGAACGGGCTTGTGGGCCACTGGCCCGCCCTCGATAGCGTGATGCGCCTGGTAGTGAGCGACTTCTTCCTGCCTGTTGTCATCGCCCTGGCGGTCGTGATGCTCTGGT
>CAMAVV010000115.1 GCA_945861815.1 Thermoflexus hugenholtzii JAD2 | reverse complement strand
GAACTGGGCAGGCGGCGGCGAGGGCGCATCGACGTTGGTGTTGGGCAGGATGAAGGGCGAAGCCAGGCCGGTGAAGCCTGTGTCTTTCAGCTTCTCCACGCCTGCCACCATCACCATATCGTATGCGCCGCAGGCCACGGCGAAGCAGGCGTTGCGGAAGGCGTCGGTTCCTGTAGCGCAGAAGTTCTCGACGCGGCTGATGGGGATATAGTCGAGCTTCAGCGCCTTCGCGAGGGGCTGGCCGCTCCAGCCGGAGAGCATCGTGCCGAGCCAGGCGGCCTTGATGTCCTTCGCCTCGATTCCGGCGTCCTTATAGGCCTCTTGCGCCGCCTCGACGAGCAAGTCTTCAGGGCTATCGCCCCAGCGCTCGCCGAACTTGGTGCAGCCCATGCCGACGATCGCTACTTTATCGCCTATGCCAGCCATCGTGTGCCTCCTCGGATTCCAGATGGGCGAGTCGTCGCTCCGCCCATGCAATTCACTTCTTGCCGAAAATCTGTGCCATCTGTGTAATCTGCGGCTATTTGTCTCCTACGCTCGTATCGGCGCCGACTTCCAATAGTAGTTGTGCACGCCGCCGATGACGCCAAGTTTGCGGAAGGTCATCTCAACGGGCATGCCGACTTTGATTTGGTCGATATCACGGTCGGCCATCATGAGCAATGCGCGCCCGCCGCCATCTAAGTCAACAACGGTGATGACGAGGGGCACATCATGAGTTCCTGCCACATAGTCCATGGAAAAGGTCACGATTTTGGCCTGTTTATCGGAGAGGCGCACCGGGACCCAAGAATCGACGGCTTTGCAGAAAGCGCACTGCTTTTGCGGCGGGTATTGGATGTGTCCGCAGGCCGTGCACTTCCCACCGTGGAGGCGCAGGTTGCGCTCGGCGTCGCGCCAGGCGGCCTGGAGGGAGATAGGGAGCGGGTCCGGGCGGCGGGCAGGCTCGGCGGCAAGGAGGCCGCGCCAGCGCAGGAAGTTCTCGTAGGCGGGGAGCTTGGCCTTCGATGCAAGGTGCTTCTTTATCAGCCGCCGTCCTGCGCGGGCCTGCTCGATTTTATCCGTGACCTTTAGCGCGTAGGCGTCTGCCCCATCGCCATAGCCGATGAGTAGGATACGGTCGCCGGGCTTGGCGTCCTCCAAGGCGGCGGCGAGCATCATGAGAGGGAATGCCGTGCCAGTGTTGCCCAGGACGCCGAACATCGGGTCTTGAAGCTGCTGCGGCGTGAGGCCAAGTCGTCTGCCGATATCGGCGTGGCGGCGCGGGTCTGCGGCGTAGATGACGGCCTTGGCGAAGTCCTTGGGCGTCAGCTTGGTCTTCTTCGCAAGGCCTGTCGCTGCTCCAATGATTGCGGGCAGGTAGCCCTCCTCGGTGATGAAGCGGTCTTCGCCAGAGCGGATATAGGCGTCCGTGGTGGAGCGCCAGAGCTCAACCATGTGGGTTGTGACGAAGTGCGCCGCCTCGATCTCGACCGCGACATCAGTATCGGAAATAAGGAGCGCCGCGCCGCCGTCGCCAAGGTAACGTTCCATATCGCTCTTGGGGTAGGCGAGGCGGATATCGCCTGCGGTGACAAGGACGTTTTTCGCCGACCCGGCGCGAACGGCGTCTGCGGCGGCGCGAAGGCCGGAGGTGCCTGCGCGCAAGGTCGAGGCAAGGTCTTCAGAGAAGATATCGCGGCGCAGGTCCAAAGCGGTGGCAATGGTGGAGGCGCTCTGCTTTTCGAAATAGGGGTTCGACGTGGTGGCGAAGAGGATGCCATCGACCAGATGCGGCTCGAGGCCGTGGAGGCAGTCGATCGCTGCGGCAGTCGCCATAGTGACGCTATCCTCATCGAAGTTGGCGACGGCGCGTTCGCTGGGCGAACCCCAGCCGACGGTCTCCTTCGCCATGCGGTGCTTCGGCACATATGCGCCGATCGCTCGTATGCCAACCATCGTTGCCTCCAGGATTATCGAACGTTAGGCGCGTAGTCCATGCCGATGCGCCCTTCGGCGATGAGCTTCTTATACTGCTGCTGCTCCGTCATAAGGAGTTTTTCGTAGATGTACTCATTGTCCTCGCCCATGCGGCAGGGCGCGCGGCGGATGTGGTTCGGCGTGCGGCGCATCTTGAAGCCCAGGCCAGGGTAGCGGTGAGTGCCGCACTCCGGGTGTGTGAGCTTTTCGAAAAAGCCGCGCGCAGTGAAGTGCGGGTCGCTGAAGGCCTCCGCTTCGTCGATGACCGCTCCCGCGGGGACGCCGGCCTCTTGCAATCGCCACATCAGGGCGTAGTGCTCCTGGTGCTGCGTCCACAGCGAGATCATCTCGTCGATATCGTTGTGGTTGCGCATGCGCCCTGCGTTCGTTGCGTAGTCAGGGGTATTCGCCCAGGCCGGGTTGCCCATGACGTTGCAAAGGGCGCGCCACTCTTCATTGCTGCTGACGGCAATGGTGACCCATGCGTCGTCGCCCCTGCAGGGATAGACACCCTGGGGGGCGCAGTGCCGGCTGCGATTGCCCATGATTTCCGGCTCGCGCTTGTTCATGGAATAGTCCATCAGCGCCTCGCCCAGGTAGGTCGCGAAGTTCTCTGTCTGTGAAAGCTCGATAAGCTGGCCTTGGCCGGTGCGCGCCCGGTGCCGCAGCGCCATCACCACGGCAGTCGCCCCGCCGATGCCGGAAGGCCCGTCCGCGATGGGGAGGACACCGCGCATGGTGGCGTCGGTATCGGGATAGCCGCGCATCCACAGGTGGCCGTTCACCGCCTCGATGTGGGAGCCGAAGGCGCGATAGTTCTCGTAGTCGCCGCCCAAGCCATAGGGCGGCATGCGCAGCATGATGATGTCCGGGCGGATGCGGCGGACGCGCTCGTAGGTGATGCCGAGCTTTGCCAGGTTGGACGGGACGTTGTTCTCCACCAGCACGTCCGAGATGGCGACCATCTCATCGAATATCTTGCCGCAGTCCTCGGCGAGCAAGTCCACGGTGAGGCTCAACTTGTTGCGCGCGTGGTTCTGAAACATGGCGTAGCGGTTCCAGGGGCGTGTGGTGGGCGTGTTTCCCGCGTAGCCATAGCCGGAGTTGCGCACCGCTTCCACATATTCCTTGGGCGGGCGTGGCGACGTGCCGCGTGTGTAGGGGACGAAGACCTGTGTGGTATCCATGCGAACGACTTCTGCGCCCCAATCGCCAAGGAGCATGGTGCAATAGGGACCAGCAACGACCATCGTAAGGTCAAGGACGCGGACGCCTTGGAGTGGGAGGCGGTTTGGGCGCATAGCTAGATGATGCCACCTTTACGCAGGTCTGCGATTTCTTTTGTCGAAAGGCCAAGCATGCCGCCGTATATCTCCTGGTTGTGCTGGCCGAGCAGGGGCGCAGGGCGGCGAAGCTTCCACGGGCTGTTCTGCATGATAAAGGGCCTGCCAGGGTAGTCGAGCTTGCCCGCCTTCGGATGGTCGATCGTCGGGAAGAAACCCCGAGCGCGATAGTAGGGATCGGCGAAGAACTGCCCAGGCGACATCACGGGCGCGGTAGCCAGGCCGCACTTCTGCGACTCGCGCCAAACTGTGTAGAGGTCGCGCTCAAGCGTCCACGGGAGTAGGACATCGTTATTGAAATAGTGGATGGCGTCGTCGGAGACGCCGCGCTCATAATCAGCAAAGCGAGGGTCGTTCATAAGCTCAGGCCTGCCCACCATCTCGGCGACGCGGGAGAAGCGGTTGACGCCAGACCAGAAGCAGATGTAGCCATCGGCGCAGGGGAAGATGCCGAAGGCGAGACCTGTCGCATCGCTGTGGCGCTTGGTGATAGCCCCCGTGTACTCGTGGTTCAACATATAGATGCTGCGGCGGTCCTGGTTGCTGGCCTGCGTCTCGAAGAGCGACACATCCAGGTAGTCGCCAAAGCCATCGAGCTCACGGCGGAAGAGGGCCGTTACGGTTGCGAATGTGGCGTTCTGCCCTGCCTGGTATATGCCCACGTTGCCGCCGAGCTTTACCGGCGGCCTGTCGGGATAACCTGTGGAGCGCAGCTGGCCGCCCATGCCATATTCGATAAGCTCATTGGCCTTGAAATCGCGGTAAGGGCCCGTCTGGCCGAAGTTGGAGATAGAGGTCATCACCAGGTCAGGGGTCGTCTTGCGCAGCTCCTCGTAGTGCAGGCTCGAGCTCTCCAACGTCCCTGGGCTGAAGTTTTCGACGACGACATCCGCCGACTTGAGCATTTCCAGGAATAGCTGACGCCCCTCATATTGCTTGAGGTTCAGCGTCACGCCGAACTTGTTGGTGTTCAGATAGAGGAAGGGGCCGGCCTTCTCCGGGTTTGGCGCATCATTGAGAAACGGCCCCACGTGGCGCATGCCGTCGCCCCTGCCTGGCCGCTCGATTTTGATGACGTCTGCGCCGTAGTCTGCAAGCAGCTTGGTGCAGAACGGCCCGGCGATGTAGTGAGTGAGGTCGAGGACGCGGAGGCCGTGAAGAGGGCCGTGGGCTGCCTGCGCCTGCTCTGGCGCGGCCCGGCTTATCGCAGACGCCACTTGGGCTTGTCCTTCCGGGCCAGCTTTTCGTTCAACTGCTTCAACGCCTCTGGCGTGTTGCCGACGCGTGGGTACATCTCGCCAAGCTCCAGCCCTTGCTGCCGCCCCATATCCAGGCTGCGCCAAATGGCCTTCACAGTGCCCTGTACGGCGATGGGTGGGTGCGAGGCGATGCTTGCAGCAAGGCGTTCGGCGGCGGGCATCAGCTCGGCCTGAGTTACCACTTCGCTCACCAGGCCGATCTCATAGGCGCGCTTCGCGCTCACACGCTCGTCGCCGCCCACTAGGGCGATGCGCAGCACCTCGCCAAGGGGCACGCGCCGTGTCAGGCCGATAGGTTCGAGGGCCGTCACCAGGCCATAGGAGACGTGGGTATCGAAAAAGGTTGCATTCTCGGAGGCGATGACGATATCGCTATCGTAGATAAAATAGAACGCCCCGGCGTTACAGAGGCCGTTGACGGCGGTGATGACAGGCTTCCAAACGCCATTCTGCTTGGAGGTGAGGCGCGCCCCGGCATCTTCATGGTGCCAGGGGTCTTTCTCCTTCTTCGCCTTCGTCTCGGGGTCGTCGCCCTCCTTCAAGTCCACGCCGCTGCAGAAGGCCCTATCGCCGGCGCCGGTGAGGATGACCACGCGCACATCCTCGTCTTCCTTCACCATCCGCCATGCAGTCTTCAGCTCTTTCTGCATCGTCCTGTCGAAGGCGTTCAGCGCCTCCGGGCGATTGAGCACGATGAGCGCGCGATGGTTGGCCTTCTCATAAATAAGGGTGCTAAACTTTGTGCTCACAAGGCCTCCAGGAGATTCGGGCTGAGGATCGAGGGCGAGGCGGAAGGCGGAGGTACATCAGGAGAATTGTGCCGCTATTCTAGCCTGCGCCGATATCGTTTTCAAGTATATATAGGTGAGTTATACTACCAGCCGTTTCCGGCTGTGTATAAGGAGTAGAGCCGATGTCCACTCTCCACAAAAAGGCTGCCATCGTCGGCGCCTACGAGTACCCCCGGCGACGGGCGCCCGACCGCACGATCTGGCAGATACAGGCCGAGTCGGCATCTGTGGCCCTTGCTGAAGCGGGTCTCGCCATCAAGGACGTTGACGGCTTCATGAACGCCGATAGCTACTCCTCCATGT
>CAMAVV010000114.1 GCA_945861815.1 Thermoflexus hugenholtzii JAD2 | reverse complement strand
AGAGGCCGCCGAAGTAATAGTTGCGGGTGGCCCTGCGGTAGACCTTGTCCTCGGTGAGGTAGGTCACAAAGAGGACGCGGTTGAGGGCGATGTTGGCCTCTTGCCGCGAGGCGTCTACGTGCTGGCCCATGCCGTGCATCTCGCGCGCCATGAGGGCCGCCAGGGTGCCAACCGCCGCCGCCATGCCGCCATCATAGTCGCCGGCATGGCCGCCAATCTTAATGGGCGGGCCGTCCGGCTGCATGCGGTTGGCATAGCCACCGGGGAGGACGTATCCCTCGCTGCCTGCGTGGGAGAGATTTAGGTCATGGGCCTTGTACTCGGCGTAGGGGCCTGTGTGGCCAAAGGGCGTCACCGAGGTCACGATAAGGCGAGGGTTATGAGCGTGGAGCGTCTCGTAGTCGATGCCAAGCTCTTTGGCCTGTTTGGCAGTGCGGTCGTGGACAAAGACATCGGCGTCTTTGAGCAGTTCGAAGAGGATATCGTGGCCGGCGGGGTCGGTGATGTTAAGAGTGACGCTCTTTTTGTTGGTGTTGAGGTAGATGAAGAGGCCGCTCTTCTCCGGGTGAGGCATGTCGCCTGGGTATGGCCCCCGCGAACGGGCGAGATCGCCTTGGGGCGGCTCTTCTACCTTGACAACCTCTGCGCCCATATCGGCCAGGAGCTTGGCGCAGTAGGGCGCGGCGACAAAGGATGCGTACTCGACGATTTTCAGGCCATCAAGGGCCGTTGGCGAAGGGGCGTTTGGCATGGGGTGAACCACTGGCGGAATGCGGGGTCAGTATAGCAAGGGAACAGCATGGATGCAGGACTGAATCAGAGGCGGGAGATCACTCCATCTCCCCCCAGGTGCGCCCTTGCTTCAGGTCAACCTTCAGCGGCACATCGAGATTCAGCGCCGTCGGCATGATTTCGTGCGCCAGCGCCTTCATCTTCGCGATCTCCTCTAGCGGCGTCTCGAAGATCAGCTCGTCGTGGACTTGAAGGATCATCCGCGAGCGCATCTTCTCCTTGTCCATGCGCGCCTGCAGGCGGATCATCGCCACCTTGATAACGTCGGCGGCGGTGCCCTGGATAGGATGGTTGACGGCCATGCGCTCGCCGGAGGCGCGTATCTGGGCATTGGCGGCGTTGATCTCAGGGATATACCGCCGCCGCCCAAGAAGCGTCTGGACGTAGCCCTTCTGCTTCACTTCCGCCTTCGTGTTATCCAGGTACTCCTGAATCTTCGGGTACTTCTTGAAGTATTCGGCGATGATAGGCGCAGCCTCTTCGCGCGACATCTCAGCGCGGCTGGCAAGGCCGAACTCCCCCATGCCGTAGAGCAGGCCGAAGTTCACCACCTTGGCGAAGCGGCGCTGGTCGCCTGTCACGTCCTTCAGGGGCACGTTGAAGACGCGGGAGGCCGTTGAAGCGTGGATATCCTCGCCGCGCTGGAAGGCCTCCACTAAGCCTGGATCCTTGCTGATGTGCGCAAGGACGCGCAGCTCGATCTGCGAATAGTCGACGGAGAGGAGCGTCCAGCCCTTTGCCTCGCCGACGACAAAGGCGTCACGGATATGTTTGCCCATCTCCGTGCGAACGGGGATATTTTGCAGATTCGGGTCGCTGGAGGAGAGGCGTCCAGTGGCGGCGACTGTTTGGCTCAATATCGTATGCACGCGGTGCGTCTTCGGGTGCACCATCAGCGGCAGAGAGTCCACATACGTCGATTTCAGCTTGCTCACTTCGCGATAGTCGAGAATCAGTCCGACGACTTTATGCAACGGGCGCAGGCCTTCGAGCACTTGAGCGTCTGTGGAATAGCCCGTCTTGGTCTTCTTACTCCTCGGTAAGTTGAGCTTTTCGAAGAGCAGGGCTGACAGTTGTTGCGGCGACCCCATATTGAACTTCTCGCCCGCGGCGCTGTAGGCGGCCTGCTGAATCTCTTCGATCTTCTCCGCCATCTGCGCCGACATCTTTTGCAAGAGGTCGGAGTCGATGGCGATGCCCCATCGCTCAAGGCGCGCCAGAACGCTCACAAGCGGCATCTCCACATCGGTAAAGAGCTTTATCAGCTCCTTTTCCCGAAGTTCTTTCTCATAGATAGGCCACAGGCGGTGGGCCATGTCGGCTTGCGCGCAGGCCAGCATGCACATGCGTTCGACATCGGTGTGCGCGGGCGTCACTTGCTTCGCGCCCGTGCCCGTCAGCTCGCTCATCGCCGGGATTTCCTCGGCGAGACGCTCAAAGGCCTGGCCCTTAATCGTGAGGCTCTTCGCGCCAAGGAGATAGGCGGCGATGATGACGTCGACGGTCAGGCCCTTCAGCTCGATGCCATTGTTGGCGAGGATGGTCGTGACGTACTTGCCGTCGTGAACCAGCTTCTCGATCTTCGAGTTCTCGAGGACAGGCTTTAGCTTCGCCAGGACGTGGTCCTTGGGCAATTGGTTCGCCATCGCGTGGCCCACGGGCACATAGGCGCCCTTGCCCAGCGCAGTGCTAAAGGCGAAGCCGACGGGGTTGGCCCACATAGGCCAGTCGCTTCTCTCCAGCATGTCGCTCGCGCCGATGACGTCGAGGCTGAAGCCTTTGCTGGCGCTCAACTGTTTGACGAGGTCATCCAGCTTCGCTGCGGAATCGACAACCACATAGGCGCGATCTTTCGACTGTGCTGTGGACAGAGCGCCGTTCGCGCCGGCGTCAGCGGAAGTCGCGATTGGCCCGTTTCCATCGTCCGGCAGGCGTTTCAATAGGCTATTGAACTCCAGCCTCTGAAAGACTTCGGTGGCTCGCGCCCGTTGATAGCGTTTGACGCTCATCGCCTCAAGGTCAAAGTCGATGGGGGCCTTCGTATCGATCGTGACGAGAACGACGTTCTCTTCGACGCGCTTCTCGTTCTGTTTCACCAGTTCCTGGATGCGGGGGGGCGCTATCTTCCCGACGTTTTTGTAGAGCCCGTCGATGGAACCGAACTCCTGGAGGAGTTTCGTCGCCGTCTTTTCGCCAACCCCGGGGATGCCTGGGATATGGTCTGAATCATCGCCCTTGAGCGACTTATAGTCGATCATCTGACGCGGCTCCAGGCCGTAGCGTTCCTTCACCTTCGCCTCGTCGTAGATAAGCGTGTCGCTCGCGCCGCCGCGAAAGCTTTGGTAGCGCACGCGCACGTGGGGGTCTATAAGCTGCAGGGTATCGGTATCGCCGGTAAGGATGACAGTGTCGATGCCCTTCTTCTCCGCCATGCGCGCCAAGGTGCCGACGATGTCGTCGGCCTCGTGGCCGTCCCTCTCCAGGATCGGCACGCCCAGCGCCTCGAGTACCTCGCGGATGCGGGTGAACTGCTTAAAGAGTTCGTCGGGCATCGGCGGGCGGCCAGCCTTGTATTCGGCGTAGAGCTTATCGCGAAAGGTTGGCGCCCGAGTGTCGAAGGCGATGGCCCAGTACGAGGGCTTCACATCTGCCCAGGCGCGCAGGAGCATGTTCATGAAGCCGAAGACAGCGCCGATAGGCTCGCCAGTAGAGCGAAGGTTGAAGGCGGCCAGGGGCGCGAGGGCGAAGTAGGCGCGATAGACCATTGAATGGCCGTCGATGGCCATCAAAACGGGGCGCGCCGAGGCGTCGGAGGGCTGTTTTTCGGGCATGCGTCACCTGCGGGTGTGCTTCAAGGGACGCAGAGCATTATACACCCGGGAGACAGCCTGCCGAACCTGGAAAAGGCCGAGGTTACCTGCGCTTGGCGCGGCCCTTCGACCGCTTAGCCTTGGCGGCGCGAGCCTTCACAACCTGGCGTTTGGCCTTCTTGGCAGGCTTCGCCTTCACGATGCGCCGCTTGGCCTTTTTGGCCGCTGGCGCTTTGGCAGGCGCGGGAGGCGCAACATTGTGCTCCGCGACAAAGTTGAACATCTTGACGTAGACAGCGCCGATGCTCGGCCAGATGTTCATACCCTTGGAGAAACTTTGCATGTGCTTGAAGGCGGCCTCCGGGTCTTTCCAATCGGTCTCGTAGAGAGCGAGATAGCGCGCCTCACCTGCATCGAGAACAGGCTTCGTATTCACATAGCGCGTCGCCTTATAGAACGAGCCGGTGCCGCAGACTTCACCCAAGTGGATATCGTTGTACCACTTGTTGAACTCCGCCTCTTTATCGGTCTCCTTGTTGTTCACCAGTACAAGCAGAACACCCGTCGGCTTTTTCTCTGCCATCTTCCCCTCCCTATTTCTTTGCCTTGCGCCTTGCCGCTGTTTTCTTTGCGCCCTTCTTTACCGCTTTCGCTGTTCGCTTCGGTGGCTTTGCCTTCGCCTTCTTCGCCTTCGGCGCTGGAGCCTCCAACCTGCCGGTAATCGGGGTCCAGTTCTTCACATAGACCGTGTCGAGGCCGGGCCACATCTTCAAGCCGGGCGTGACTTCCATCAGCTTTTTGAATGCGGCCTTCGGATCGGCCCAATCGGTCTCATAGACGGCAAGATACTTCGGCTCGCCCTGCTTTTGATTGGGATTGATGAAGCGCACTGCTGAATAGAACGTCCCGGTAGCGAAGACCTCCGGCAGATGTGTCTTGTTATACCAGTCGTTGAACTGCGCCTCGCTATCGGGCGTCGTGTTGTTCACATGAACCACCATGAAACCAGTTGCCTTCCGGGCCATATGCGCTCCTTTACTTGATGCGTCTATACGTCTGGACGTGCATGATGTCCAGCGTATCGATGCTATAGGTTGTGCCTTCGGCGCGGCGCTTGTTCATGGCTGCGCGCATATGGCCAAAGACTCGCTCCGGGTCGGGGTTGCTCATATCGTAGACTGCCAGATATGCAGGGTCTCCAGGTTGTGGCCGGGTGCTCTTATAGCGGCGAACGGTATGCAGGCCGGGGGCTTTTGTCTCCAGCACGTGCGGGATGTGAACGCCATCATACCAGCGGTTGAACTCCCCTTCGCGCGCCGGGTCCTTGCAGCGCGTGAGCACAAGGAGGAGACCTTTTACAGCAGGTGCGCGCCGCCCTGTGCGACTCTGCCGCTTCTTACCCTTTTGCCTTTTCATCGCTTCGCGCCTTTGAGCTTGAGTCCAGGGTTCGCACTGCTTTTGAGCGGCAGGCCAAATAGACGCCGCGCATTCCGGCTCAAGATATTCGCTTTATCGCTCTCAGGCAACGCTGCATTGAGGATGGCTTCCAGCATCGGCGGGCGACCGGATGGACGGTTGAAGGCATAGCTGGAGCCGGCGCTGAATGCGAATCGCTCGGAGCCGAACTTCCGTATAAAGCGTTCCACAGCCCCCCACGGCGCACGATTGCCCAAATCCCAGATGATGTTGGGCGTGTGCTCGGCGATATGCAGCACCTCATGCGCCTGTTCGTAGGCATCAAAGCCGTCCATGGCAAGGAAAAGCATATTGGGGAACTCATAGGCCAGCTTTTGCAGCCGCCAGGGCGCCTCCATGTTGGAGCCTGGGTTCGTGTGGACACAAGGCGCCATCTTGAGCTCGCCCATGCGCCGCAGCACTGGGCGCATCCACTGATTATCGATAAAGACCCCCTGAAGGCGACTATGCCAACTGATGCCATCCAACTTCAGCTGGGACTTACAGCGTTCCAACTCTTCTATACTGCGTTCGCGGTGAGTCGGCTCCAAGATGCCAAGGGCCACGGGGTAATGCAACAGGTCCAGGGCGCGGTAGCGGGCCATGGTGTCGTTTATGCGCATCGTGTCGCG
>CAMAVV010000113.1 GCA_945861815.1 Thermoflexus hugenholtzii JAD2 | reverse complement strand
TCATCACCGCGATAGCAAAGAGGCCCTTCCCCAGCTAACGGGGAAGGGCCTCTTTATCTTCCTTGGCGTACGTGACGGTATCCAGCCGAAATCACTAACAATTAGCCTTGATGCTGCCGTCTACCAATAATAAGTAAGACGATGACGGTTGCGCTGGCGGTTTCGTTACCCCAGTTCCCGCATCCGCTCCCGCATCTTCGCCAGCTTTTCGACGTACTCCGCAAGGCGCGCCTTCTCCTTCTCCACCACCACCGCAGGCGCCTTTGAAGTGAAGGCCTCGCTGCCAAGGCGCGCCGCCAGCTTCTCGGTTGCGTCGGCTAGGCCCGCCATCTCTTTCTCCAGCTTTTGCTTCTCTGCGCCTGCGTCCACCAGCCCCGCCGTGGGGATGATAACGCGCACAGCGCCCAGCACTGTGACACGCGCTCCCTCCGGCGTCGGCGCGGCGTGGCCATCGCCGAAGATGCGCACGGGGTTGGCCCGCGCCAGCGTGGCGACGGCCTCTTTATGCGCCTCGACCACTGACTTGTGGGAGGCTGCGTCTATGATCGCCTCCACCTGCTTCATCGGGTCGAGCTTCATTTCGGCGCGGGCGTTGCGGATGGCGGTGATCACGTCCATCAGGATGCGCACATCCTGCTCAGCGTCGTCATCGACGAGGAAAGCGTTAGCTGTCGGGTAGGGCGCGATGACGATGGATTCCGGCCGCGACCTATCGGCGGGCATGCGTGTGACCAATGTCTGCCATATCTCCTCGGTCACAAAGGGCATGAACGGGTGCAGCAGGCGCAGCGTCTGCTCCAGCGCGTGGGCAAGCACAGGCAAGGGCGACTGCGCCTTCGGCCCCTTCAGGCGCGTCTTAGAGAACTCGATATACCAATCGGCATACTCGCTCCAGAGGAAGTCGTATATCTCCCGCTGGGCCTCGCCAAGTTGGAACTCTTCCATCAGCTGGTTAACCTTGGCCGTTGTCCGGTTGAGGCGGCTCAGTATCCAACGGTCCTCAAGCGGCAAGTCTGTGCTGATGGGCCCCACCTTGCCATCTGCCTGGTCTATCGAGCTCATCACGAAGCGGGCGGCGTTCCACAGCTTGTTCGCGAAGTTGCGGCTGTTCTCCAGCTTCGTCGTCGTCAGGCGCGCGTCGTTCCCAGGCGAAGTGCCTGTGGTCAGCGCGAAACGCAGGGCGTCGGTGCCGTACTGGTCGATGATATCCAAGGGGTTGACGACGTTTCCCTTCACCTTGCTCATCTTCTCGCCATGTTCGTCTCGGATAAGGCCATGAAGATAAACGGTGCGGAAGGGAATCTCCCCGGTGTTCTGGATACCCATCATGATCATGCGGGCCACCCAGAAAAAGAGGATGTCGTAGCCCGTCTCCATCACCGCCGTCGGGTAGAAATACTTCAGGTCATCTTTCTGCTCCGGCCAGCCCAGCGTTGAGTGGGGCCACAGGGCGGAGCTGAACCAGGTGTCCAGTACGTCGTTGTCCTGGTGGATATTCTTCGAGCCGCACTCCTCGCACGCCTTCGGGTCCTCCGTTGCCACCGTCTTGTGCTTGCAGTCGTCGCAGTACCAGACCGGGATGCGGTGGCCCCACCAGAGTTGGCGGCTGATGCACCAGTCGCGGATATTCTCCATCCAGTTGAGGTAGACCTTGGTGAAGCGCTCCGGGACCACCTTGATCTCGCCGCTGGCTACCGCCTTATGCGCGCGTCCGGCGATGGAGTCCGCCTCCTCATGATTGCCGACCTTCACGAACCACTGCGTGCTGACGATCGGTTCCACGGGCACGCCGGTGCGCTGGCTATGGCCCACGGCATGGTTGTGCTTCTCGATTTTTTCGAGCAAGCCCATCTTTTCGAATTCGGCGACGATGTTCTTCCGTGCCGTGAATCTATCCTGGCCCTTGAACGGCCCGCCATGCTCATTGATCGTCGCGTCGGCGTGCATCACATTGATAAATGGCAGTTTGTGGCGCGTGCCGATATCGAAGTCCGTCGGGTCATGGGCAGGCGTCACCTTCACCGCGCCGGTGCCGAACTCCTGGCTCACCGCGTCGTCTCCCACGATGGGTATCTCGCGCCCGATGATGGGCAGTTTGACCTTTTTGCCGATGAGCTTCTTATAGCGCGGGTCCTCAGGGTGAACGGCGACGGCTGTATCGCCAAGGTACGTCTCCGGGCGCGTGGTGGCGACGACCACATGGCCGGAGCCATCGGCCAAGGGATACTTGAAGTGCCACAGGCTTCCCTGGACATCTTTGTGCTCTACTTCCAGGTCTGAAAGAGCCGTCTTGGATATCGGGTCCCAGTTGATGATGCGCTCGCCTTGGTAGATGAGGCCCTTGTTGTAGAGGTCAACGAAGGTCTTCCGCACCGCCTTCGTTGGTGCCTCATCCATCGTGAACTGCTCCCGCGACCAGTCGCACGATGCGCCAAGGCGCTGGTGCTGCTCGCCGATGCGCCTCTTTGACTTCTGCACCCACTCCCACACGCGCTCCAGGTACTTCTCGCGCCCCAGCTTGGCGCGGTCCAGGCCTTCCTTCGCCAGTTGCCTGTCAACGACAACTTGCGTGGCGATGCCGGCGTGGTCGGTGCCGGGTAGCCACAGCGAGGGGTCGCCCTTCATGCGATGCCACCTGATCAGCGCATCCTGGATGCTTGCAGTCAGCGCATGGCCCACATGCAGCTCGCCGGTGCAGTTGGGCGGCGGCATGATGATTGTGAAGGGCTTCTTTGCCTTGTCTATCTTGGGCTTGAAGTAGCCCTTCTCCATCCACGTCTTGTAGAGCCGCTCTTCCACCTTCTGCGGCTCGTAGACCTTGGAAATGGGGTTAGGCTGCTCTTTCGACTGCGTCATTTGGCCGCGCTCCACGGAAGGGGATGACGAATTGCGTCATTTATTGTATCCTATGGACACTGAGCAGTAGTGAGCGAGTGCGCTGCCGCTCTCCCTCTCTCAACTTTACTTCTGGGGCGTGATGGATTGAATACCGGCGCAGCATTGGCTCTTTCGATTGCTATCGGTTACCTCCTCGGCAGTCTCCCCTTCGCCTACTGGCTCGCCCGTGCCAAAGGCGTGGACATTCGAAAAGTCGGCACAGGCAACCCTGGATCTGCCAACCTTTTCCGCAAGGTCAGCAAACCGTTGGGCATCCTGGCGCTCCTGCTCGATGCCGGGAAAGGCGCGCTGTCGCTCCTCGTCGCCTACTGGCTGGGCCTCTCGCCGAGCCTTGAGATTCTTGCGGGTGTGGCTGCCATTATTGGCCATCTGCACTCGCCCTTCCTGCGCTTCCGCGGCGGCGCCGGCCTAGCGACCATCGTCGGCATCGCCCTGGCCGCCTCGCCCATCTCCTGGCTGGCTGGCCTCGCGGTTGGGCTCCCCTACATCATCATCAAGAAGAATACTGGCTGGGGCGTCGGCGCTGGCCTCATCATTTTCATCACTGTGGCTGCCCTGATCGATGTCGAGTGGCAGGTCATCCTGGCGATCTCCCTGATGTGCGTCGCCCTCGTTGTCCGCGCGAAGATCGTCGAAGCCTCTTCGCCAGCCTCGGTGAGGCGCAGCTAAGCTAGTTTCGCGCTTCGTTCAAGACAATTGCCTCATCAAATAGCCGTCGCACAAGCTTTTTATTTTGGCTGACAGACATGAACGCCTCCAAGCTGTAACTCGCGTGCGTAACCTGGTGCAGTATCGCGTTATCGCCTGGCCTGTTGCAACCAGCTAAGATAGGCGGCGATGAAGAACCGCCCTTTCCTCTCAGGAACCGTCGTCGTTGAGCTGGGCGACGTCTATTCCGCGCCCTTTGCAGGGAAGCTCCTCGCTGACCTTGGCGCAGACGTCATCAAGGTCGAAGCCCTGCCTGGCGGCGACCCTGCGCGCGGCATGCCGCCCTTCGCCAAGCGCCCGCCTCCCTCCGCAAGCTCTCGCGATACCAGCCTCATGTTCGCCTGGCTCAACGCCAACAAGCGCAGCATCGCCCTTAACCTCGAAACAGCGACTGGCCGCAAGCTCCTCAAGGGCCTTCTCGCCAAGGCTGACATCTTTCTCCATAGCCGCCAGTCGGCAGAGCTTGAAGCCCTCGGCATGACCTTTGCCGCGCTCCACGCTGACTTCCCTCGCCTCGTCGTCACATCGGTCACACCCTTCGGCCAGACAGGCCCCTATCGCAACAGGAAGGCCTATCCCTCCACGGCGCTCCATATGACCGGCGCAAGCTGGTACACCCCTCAGCACGTTGACTCCCTTGACGCCCCGCCGCTGTCGCTCCCTGGGCGTCCTGCCGCTGTGATGGGCGGCCTTGCAGCAGCGATGGGCGCTCTCACGGCTATCCTCTCGCGCAAGGTCGATGGCCAAGGCAGGCACGTCGATATCTCCGAGGCCGAGGCCGTCATGCCGACGCAGTCCACGCCCACCAACCGCTTCTCCTTCGATGGCATCGTGGAGCCGCGCAACGAGCGCATCTACGGCATAGGCCCCTTCGACTTCTACAAGGTGAAGGACGGCTGGACCAGCATCTTCCTCGTCCAGGACGCCCACTGGAGCCGCCTGATGAAGCTCATGGGCGACCCCGAGTGGGCCAAGGAACCGATCTTCAAAGACCGGCGCACCAGAGCGCAGTACAAAGAGGACGTTGCCGCCCTCATGCAGCCCTGGCTCCTGGAGCAGTCAAACGAGGACTTTTATGTGAAGGCCCAAGCCAGCGATCTTCCTATCGGCCCGGCGCGCACCATCGATAGGTCCCTCACCGACCCCCAGTTCGTCTCCAGGCGCATCTACCGCAAAGGCAAACATCCCACCACTGGCGAGATGGCCTACCTGCGGCCTCCCTACCTCACGCCCGGCCTGCCGTGGCAGACGCCAAGGCCATCGCCCCGCCTGGGCCAGCACACCAGCGAAGTGCTCATGTCCACTCTCGGCCTCTCCCGTCGCCAGTTGACGACCCTTGCCGCGCAGGAGGTCATCGCATGAGCCGTATGCCGCTGGCGCACCTCCGCGTCATCGAGTTGGGGACGGCCATCGCCTCGCCCTACGCCACCTCGCTCCTTGCCGATGCGGGCGCGCAGGTCATCAAGATCGAAACGGAGCGCCGCCCGGATAACCTTCGCCACAACTTCCCCATGCTCGATGGCGTCGGTGGCCTCAACCGCAGCTTCTACTTCAACATCGTCAACCGCAACAAGCTGGGTTTGACCCTGGACCTCTTGCATCCCGATGGACGCGCCCAGTTGCTCAAGCTCGTCGGCATCAGCGACGTCGTTATCGAGAACTTCGCCGCTGGCACCATGGAGCGCATGGGCATCCCTTACGCCGTCCTTCGCAAAGCAAACCCCGGCATCGTTCACGTCTCCCTCTCTGGCTTTGGCGCAACGGGCCCCACGAAAAACTACGTCGCCTATGGCCCGCTCCTTGAATCGGTGACGGGATTTGCCATGCTCGGCGGCTACCAAGGCGGCCCTCCCTCAAACTCAGCCTTTGTCTACACCGACTACGTCTCTGCGATGTATGGCGCTACCCTCACCCTCGCGGGGCTGGCCCGGCGTCAAGAAACGGGCGAAGGCGCCTACTTCGATGTGTCGCAAGCTGAAGTGACCTTCAACGCCATCCCCGACGCCTTTCTCCAGTACGCCGTCAATGGCTCCATCCCTCAGAAGCGCGAGAACCGCGACGAGTTTATCCCAGTCCATGGCGTCT
>CAMAVV010000112.1 GCA_945861815.1 Thermoflexus hugenholtzii JAD2 | reverse complement strand
CGTCATCGCCTCTATCACCGATTACGGGCAGACGGGGCCGTATAAGGAATACAAGGCCACTGACCTTTTGCACTGGGCCTCATCGAGCCTTCTCTCCGGCGGCGGCCTCCCTGGCCGCGAGCCGCTGCGCGCAGGCGAAGACGTCGCCGAGCATATGGCGGGCCTCTATGGCGCAGGGACGATCCTTAGCGCGGTCTTTGGTCGCGGCGATGTGGGCCCTCAGCGCATCGATATCTCCATCCGGGAAGCGTTTATCACAGCCCTCGCCAACCCGACGCTGGGCCTCTTCTACCGCGCCACGCCTCAGGGAAGACGGGGCAACAAGTTTCCCATGCCCATCGTGGAGTGCAAGGACGGATACATCGGCTTTTACGTCATGCTGCAGCACCAGTGGGAATACCTTACCGTCGTCACCGGCAACGTTTGGATGCAGGAGGACGAGCGCTTCGCAACACCCCTCGCGCGCAATGTGAACCCGGACGCGGCGATGGACGTCCTTGGCCCGTGGTTCAAGGAGCGCACCGTGGACGAGGTGGTGAAGCTCGGGCAGGAGATGCGCGTGCCGATGGCCCCTGTCGCCAGCGCCGATCGCGTCGCGCGGAACCCGCAGTCCCGCGCGCGAGGCTTCTTCGCCGACGTGGGCAACGAGAAGACGGGGAAGGTGGAGGCGCCGGGACGCCCCTTCAACCTCGGCGCGACGCCTTGGCGCATCCGGCGCAAAGCGCCGACCCTCGGCCAGGACAACGAGGAGATCTATTGCAACCGGCTCGGCTTTTCCAGGGAAGAGATGGTCATCCTCTCCGAGCAGGGAGTGCTCTAAGGACGCGCGATGACGAAGCAGCATCACCATAGCCCGCGACTGCCGCTCTCGGGCGTGCGAGTCACCGACCTGACGATGTTTTGGGTCGGCCCTTTCTCCACGATGTTCCTGGCGAACATGGGGGCGCAGGTCATCAAGATCGAATCGGCAAAGCGCTTCGATAGCGTGCGGGTCATGGGCGGCGCTCGGGATAAGGACCCGCTGGAGTGGGCGACGGTCTTCAACGGCACCAACGTCAACAAGCTCGGCATCACGCTGGACCTCGATTCGACTGAGGGGCGTGAGATGCTCAAGCGCTTCATCGCGGTGAGCGACGTGGTCTCGGAGAACTTCAGCGCGCGGGTCGGCAAAAACCTCGGCATCACGTGGGACTTTGTCCACAAGGCGAACCCGAGCGCCATCATGGTCTCGATGCCAGGCTTCGGACACGGCGGCCCCTGGGAGAACTACGTCGGCTTCGGCCCGCAGTTCGAACAGGCCTCGGGGATCACCTATATGAGCGGCTACCCGGATACGACGCCGATGATGCAAGGCGGCATGAGCGACCCGCTTGCCGGACTCTTCGGCGCAGTGGCGACGATGACCGCCCTGGAGCACCGGCGCAAGACAGGCCGCGGCCAATTTATCGACATGTCGAGCGCTGAGGCGATCACCCACATGACCTCGGCGACGCTGATGGACTACACGATGAACGGGCGCGTGCGCGAGCGCATGGCGAACAAGCATTCCGCCTGGTCGCCCCACGGCGCCTTTCGCTGCAAAGGGGAGGACAAGTGGGTCGCCATCGTCTGCCGCACCGACGAAGAGTTCGCGATATTGTGCGACGCTATCGGCAAGCCGCGCCTCAAGGACGACCTGCGCTTCGCCGACGTCATCAGCAGGTGGGACAACCAAGATGCCCTTGGGAAGAGCATCACCGAGTGGACAAAGGAGCGAACCGGCGCGGAGATCATGGCGCTGCTGCAAGGGAAGGGCGTGATGGCGGCGGACGTGGTGGACTACACGACGGTGCTGCAAGACCCGCAATTGAAGGCGCGCGACTTTTGGTGGTGGATAGTGCGCCCGGTGAACGGCCCTGAGCCTATGCCCTATTACGGCTTCCCACCGAAGCTCTCGAAGACGCCTGCCGTCATCCGCAAAGCGCCGCCGAGGATCGGTGAGGACAACGACTTTGTCTTCAGCGAGATATTGAACCTTTCGCCTGATGAGATGCAGGGGCTGAAAGAGCGGAACATCATCGGGACGACGGTGAAGTTTGGGTAGGGCTCTTTCGCGTTGACACGGCCTCGCGCCCACCGTATAGTTGCCCTCGTAGAATTGAAGAGCGCATCCGTTCAGGTGCCCCGACTAACGTCGAGGGAGAATAGGGAAGGCGGTGTAAAGCCGCCGCGGTTGCGCCACTGTAAGCGGGATGAGATGCCCCGAGCCACTGTCCTTCCGCAGAAGGATGGGAAGGCCGGAGCGACGGCCCGCAAGCCAGGAGACCTGCCTGAACGGTTTGGCGACTGCTCTCCGCACAGAGAGGGTCCCAGGCTGTGGCAGATTTCCTAGCTGCTAGCCAAAAGTAACCTCTGGCGGAGCGCCGGAGGTTTTTCTTTTGGTGGCTGCAACGCTGAGACGGGCGGGCGCATACCGAGAGGCCAGGGTCACGACCAGGCTGGCCCTAGGCGCGCTTGCGCTCTTAGCCCTTCTTCTCGCCGTGAGCCTTGTCTCGCTGACGATGGGCCCGGTGAAGATACCCCTGAGCCACGTTGGCAGCGTTGTCCTCAGCTGGCTGGGCCTTGACGCCTCCGAGGCGACGAAGACCGAACAGCTTGTCGTCGAGCAGCTGCGCATGCCGCGCATCATCGCAGGCGCGCTGGTGGGCGCGGCCCTTGGCGCGTCGGGCGCAGTCATGCAGGGCCTCTTCCGCAACCCCATGGCTGACCCGGGAATCATCGGCGTCTCCTCCGGCGGCGCAGTCGGCGCAGTCCTCGCCATCGCCTTCGGCGTCCACAGCGCCTTCTATCTCGCGTTGCCGACCTTCGCCTTCCTCGGCGCTCTTGGCGCGGCCTTTCTCGTCTATGGCATCGCCCTGGCAGGCGGACGCTTCTCCATGGCGACGCTCCTTCTCGCAGGCATCGCCGTCAGCTCGTTCCTCGGCGCCATCGTCTCGACGGTCCTCGTCGTTGTGCCGCGAAACGACGCCTTGCGCGAGATTCTCTTCTGGCTTGCGGGCGGCCTGGACGGGCGCACCTGGGAGCATGTGCGCATCGCGTTGCCGATGATCCTCGGCGGAATGGTGCTTATGCTGGCCTACGCGCGAGACCTGAATCTGCTGATGATGGGCGACGACGAGGCGCGCTCTCTCGGTGTGCGCGTTGGCGTGGCGCGGCCCGTGATCATCACGGCGGCGGCGCTGGCCACGGGAACGGCGGTGGCGGTTGCAGGGATCATCAGCTTCGTCGGCCTGGTCGTGCCCCATATCCTCCGACTCATCTTCGGCCCGGACAATCGTATTCTCGTTCCGCTGAGCGCCCTTGGCGGAGCGGTCTTCGTCGTCCTGGCCGATACGCTGGCGCGCACGATCATCCAGCCTGCGGAGTTCCGTGTCGGCATCCTCACATCCCTGGTGGGCGCGCCATTCTTCATCTTCCTGCTGCTGCGCAACAAACGGCATGCGGAGTCGCTCTGATGCCGGAAATCAACGAAGGAGCAATCGTTCTATGAAACATATCGCCCGCGCCCTCATGCCGATTTTCCTGCTGCTCGTTCTGCTTCTCTCTGCTTGCGACGACGGCTACAGCACAACGCCCGCGCCCTCTAGTCCAGCCGCGACGCAGCCGCCTGCGACTGCTGCAGCGGCGAACCCATTTGCAAGCGTCCCTGCCATCGTGAACCCGAGCAACTTGGGCTGGCCCCGCGAAGTG
This sequence comes from Thermoflexus hugenholtzii JAD2, assembly GCA_945861815.1. Classification (GTDB taxonomy): domain Bacteria; phylum Chloroflexota; class Dehalococcoidia; order SHYB01; family SHYB01; genus VGPF01. Next base: position 2,074 of record CAMAVV010000112.1, on the reverse strand, counting down.
AAGTCGTCGAATGGGAGCACCGTCACCATCAAGGCGAAGCCGGAGCGCATCATCACGCTCTCGGTGGGCCATGACGAGATCACCCTTGCGCTGGTGCCGGCGAACCGCCTCGTCGCCGTTAGCTCATCGACCAAGAATGCTGCCTTTTCGAACGTCGCCGATCTGGTGAAGGGCGCAGCGACTATCGGCCGGGAGCCTGAGGTGATTCTGGCGCAGAGGCCCGACGTCATGTTTTCCAGCTCGCTTCTGGCTGCGACACTGGTGGACGCAGTGAGCAAGGCTGGAATCGCGGTCGTTCAGACGGAGTTGAAGAACGACCACCAGGACAGGATCAACCAGATATTGCTGGCGGGCTATATCTATGGTGAAGAGAAGCGCGCCACAGACTTTGCGCGGGAGGTAGACCAGCGCTTCACTGCGGTGCAGGCGATCGTGAAGAACAAGGCCGTCTCTGCGCGCCAGCGCGTGGGGTCGTACACCCTCTTTAGCGATAAGCTCTACACAGCCGGCAAGAACTCCACAGAAGGTTCAATCATCGAGAATGCCGGAGGGGCCAATGTGGCGGCAGAGGCGGGCCTGGAGCGCAATCCGACCATCAATTACGAGGCGGTGATCACGATGAGGCCCGACATCATCATCATCGCCCAGCCTCCCGACGGCGCAGAGCCGTTTAGGAAATCGCTTCTCGCGAATGCAGTGATTTCTGATGTTCCGGCGGTGAAAAGCGGGAAGGTCTATCTCGTCGATCCGCTCCTCTTCACCACGCTCTCTCATTACAACGTGCGCGGCGTCGAAGAGCTTGCAAAGATTCTATGGCCGAGCGATTTCGCAGGGAAGGAGTTTCCCCCATTCAGCAAACCGGCTCAGTAAAACCGTGCCCGGTCGTTGACGGCAGGCCAGCGAACGTCGCTGAGGCCGCTGTCGCCGTGCGCGGCCTGGTCTATGAGGTGGATGGCGTGCGGCTGCTGCACGGCGTGAGCCTGGAGGCGCGCCGGGGAGAACTCCTCGGCCTCGTCGGCCCGAACGGCGCAGGGAAGTCGACGCTCCTGAGGTGTATCAGCGGCCTTCTCCGCCGCGCCTCCGGCGATGTGTCGATAGACGGGGTAAACATCGACGCACTTACGCCGAATCTCATGGCGCGAAAGGCGGCCTATGTTCCTCAGGGCGCGCCGAACACTTTCGGCTTCACTGCGCTCGAAGTGGTGATGATGGGGCGCTATGCGCGCATGGGGCGATTTGCCGTGGAGAGCGCGAACGACAGGCGCAAGGCCCAGGAGGCGATGGCGCGCACAGAGACTGAGCAGTTCGCCAATCGCGTTGTCAACACCCTCTCCGGCGGCGAGCGCCAGCGAGTCTTTCTCGCCCGCGCAATCGCGCAAGAGGCCCCGATCCTCATCCTCGATGAGCCGACGGCCAATCTCGACGTGCAGCATCAACTAAAAGTTTTGGAACTGGTGTCGAGCCTGGTGCGCGAAGGGATGACGGCCATCGCCGCCGTCCACGATCTTCCTCTGGCGGCGCGCTTCTGCCACCGGCTCGTTCTTCTGCACAATGGGCGTATCCTCGCCGAAGGGAGGCCGGAGGCGGTGCTCACATCCGCCAACATCGAATCGGCCTTCGGCGTTCGCTCCGTCACCTATCCCGATCCGCTCACAGGCTCCCTCACCCTAAGCCTTCTCGACCCGGCCCGCGCCTCGCCTGCCCCTGGCCGCGGCCTGCGCGTGCATCTTATCTGCGGCGGCGGTTCCGGCGCGCGCATCATGTATGAGCTGCAGCGAGCAGGCTTCACTGTAACGGCATGCGTCCTCGGCTCAGGGGACACCGACCGCCGCGCCGCCGATATCCTCGGCATAGCGTATGTTCCAACGCCCGCTTTCGGCGGCATCGACGACGCGGCGCACGAGGCGCACGCGCGCCTTGTCGCTGCCGCACATGCGGTGGTCTTGTGCGAGACGCCTTTTGGCACAAACAACCTGCGCAACCTCGAAGCAATCACGGCGGCTGCCAGTATTGTCGCGCTGGAAACAGGCTCCTTCGAGAGCCGAGATTTTACAGGTGGCCAGGCGAAGCGCAT
>CAMAVV010000111.1 GCA_945861815.1 Thermoflexus hugenholtzii JAD2 | reverse complement strand
TCCGCATCCTCGATCTCTCGTGGGTGGCCGTTGGGCCTATCACGACGCGGTACTTCGCGGACCACGGCGCGACGGTCATACGAGTGGAGTCGGTGGCGCGGCCCGATGTCTCGCGCACCATCCCGCCGTTCAAGGATGCCAAGCCCGGCATCAACCGGGGCGCATTCTCGGCGAACTGGAATGCCAACAAACTTGGCCTAGGGCTGAACTTGGCGAAGGGGCAGGCGCGCGAGGTCATCCGGCGGCTCATTCGCGAGTGGGGGCCGGACGTGTTGGTGGAGTCGTTCAGCCCAGGCACGATGGCGGGATGGGGCTTGGACTATGGGAAGGTACGGCGCTTGCGGCCAGACATCGTCTATCTCAGCACAAGCCAGCTGGGCCAAACGGGCCCTCACGCATGGTTCAAGGGCTACGGCGTGCACGCCTCCGCTATCGCCGGCTTCGACCACCTGACAGGATGGCCGGACAGGATGCCGGAAGGGCCATACGGCGCATATACGGACTTCATCAACCCGCCCCACGGCGTTGCCGCTATCGTCGCCGCGCTCGACTACCGCCGACGCACGGGCAAGGGGCAGTATATCGACCAGTCGCAGGTGGAGTGCGCTTTGCAGTACATGGCCCCGGCGCTGCTCGATTGCCAGGTGAACGGGCGAGTCGCAATGAGACAAGGCAACGCCGATGGGGATCATTCCCCCCACGGCGTCTACCCGTGCAAAGAGAAGGAGAGCTACCCTGGAGGCGGCTCGTGGCTTGCCATTGCCGTGACGACGAAAGGCGAGTGGAAAGCGCTGGCGCGAAGGATAGGGCGGCCTGACTTGGCTGACGACGCAGTGCTAGCCTCGGTGGAGGGACGCAGGGCGAAGGCGCAGGAGATCGACACGGCAATCGCGGCATGGACGCAGCAGGTGGACAGGCACGAAGGGATGCGCCTCTTGCAGGAGGCTGGCGTGGCTGCCGGGGCCGTGCAGAAGGCATCCGACCTGTGGGAGGACCCGCAGCTGGCGCACGGGAAATATTTCCAGTGGCTGGAGCACCCGGAGAGTGGGGCGATGCCCTACGTGGCGACTCAGTTCAAGCTGAGCGAGACGCCTGGCGTTGTGAGGACGACGGGCCCAATGATAGGCCAGCACAACGGCCTGGTTTTAGGCGAACACCTGGGCATGACGAGCGACACGATCGCAGGGCTGATTGCCGATGGAGTTGTGGAGGCGTCGTAGGCGTTACTGTTCTGCCGGCTTACTTCCAGCCTTCGCCTTGTAGTAGTCGGCCACCTTGGAAAAGTCCCAGGTCGTGACCTTCTCCAGCGGCACTTTGAGGAGGACGCGGTCGTTACGGTTCAGCCGCTGCTGGCGATTGCTGTGGAACCATTCAGGCATGCCCGTCATCCCATCGCCCATGCGCCCATTCTTTTCCTGTCGCGCTGCCTCATGGCGCTCCTGCTCGGCGGGGTCGGTAACTGGCGTGCAGTGGCCCTGGATCATGACGCCCTTGAGGTCGAGGTAGCGCTCGCCGCTCTCGACGAGACAACTGACGCGGTTGTCGCGCTGGATGTTTTTGTACTTGAAGCTCTTGGCCTGGATATTGAAGTAGACTGCGCCATCGCAGTAGACGAACCAGAGGGCGTGGGCCACGGGCGCGCCATCCTTCTTGGTGGTGGAGAGGATAAGCGTACGCTGGTTCTCAAGGTAGGTGGCGATTGCGGCTGAATCCATTGCAGTAGCCATTGGCGAGTCCTTTCAGCGTGTGGCGGCGATGGGCTTTTGCATCCCCATGATTTCGCGGGCTTCGTCGGGCGTCGCCGGTTCGCGTCCGACCGCCCGCGCCATCGAGACGGCGCGCTCAACAAGGGCGGCGTTGGCGGGACAGCCCCACTCGGCGTAATGATAGTCGCCGATGCCGATGCGCACGTGGCCGCCTAGCGTAAGCGATTGGAGATTGAGTGGGAACTGGTTCCCGCCGTAGGTGAGCGGCGACCAGCAGATGGAGGTCTCCGGGAACAACTCCCTGAGTCGATCCTTGTAGAAGAAGAGCGTTTGCGGCGTGGCGTCTTTGGCGCGGAGGAAGAACTTCACCACCAGAGGCGAATCGCTGACCCAGCCCATGTCCATGAGATTGCGAAGGTTGCGCAGGTGGGCAGTATCGAAGGCGCCGAAGGTCATCTTTATGGCATGCTCGCGGCAGAAGCTGGTGAGCCAGCGGTGGTCGTTGCCGGTGTTCATGAGGACGCCTGTTGAAGGCAGCCACTCCCCTTTCTCGGCATTCCACCGCGCATTGGCGTCGGCTGCGCCCAGGTCCACTGGCCCCATCTCGAATCGCACGCCGCGCCGCACTCCTTCGACGATATGGCGGTAGCGCTGCTCTGCTGGTTTGCCTATATCGTAGTAGCCTAGGACGCGCACCTCTGCGGCGTAGGTGGGATAGGCGATAAGGGGCGTCTGCTCGGTGATGAGGCGCTGGGACTCGATTGTGAGGGATGGGTCGCTGTTCATCGCCGCGCCGGTGGATGGGTCGCGCCCGTGGTAGTGGACGACTGCCGCGCCTGCGTCGTAACAGGCCCGCGAATCCTTCGCGATTTCCTTGGGGCTGAAGGGGACGTGAGGGTTTGCCGCGCGCGGCTGGCCTTCGTTCACTCCAACTTCAATGATGACCTTGTCGCGCAAAGACACGACTGACTCCCGGCTGCCGCGTTGCGCTGAGGGTAACAAAGGCATTCAGCAGCCGCAACTTGTTGTAGCGGGTGTCCGTTGCATCGCATGCGCCCTTGCCCGGTTACCGCCGACTCCCTACAATCGTTGCAGATATGCAGAAAGTCGCCATCGTCACCGATAGCACCGCCTGTCTTTCGCCTGAGCTTGCGGCACGCTACGGCATAGAGATCGCGCCGACAGAGCTGGCCTTCGAGGGCAAGGTCTATCGGGACGGCATCGACCCGCTGGGCGACTTCTATGACCTATTGCGCAAGGCCAAACGCACGCCGACGACCTCCGCGCCCTCGCCGGGGCGATTTCTGGAGGCCTACGCCCGCGCCGCCACGCGCGCCGAATCGGTGCTGTGCATCACCCTCCCTGCTGAGCTGAGCTCGACTCACAACGCATCGAAACAAGCAATTCTCTTAGCCCAGGAGGAGATGTCGAGGGTTCGCATCATGTCCGTCGCCGCTCCGGCGGTCGCCTCGGGTCAGGGATTGGTTGCTATCGAAGCCTCCCTTGCGGCCAAAGAAGGGCGAACGCTGGAAGAGATGGTGGCCTACGTTGAGAGCCTCGCGCCGAAGGTGCATTTCTTCGCCACCCTCGATACCCTTGAATACCTGGCGAAGGGAGGCCACGTGCCGAAGGCTGCCGCCTGGCTGGGCGACCGCATCGGCTTCAAGCCTATCCTTACTGCCTATTATGGCCGCGTCGACCGGCTCTCCCAATCGCGCACGAAGAAGAACGCCATCAGCAAGATGCTGCGGCTCATGGGCGAGCGCAACCCTGAGAAATTGCCGATACGCGCTCTTGTGATGCACGCCGACGCTCTTACTGAAGCCGAGGATTTTGCCGCGGAGATCAAGAGGCGTTTCCCCTGCGAAGAGATGCTTATGACCCAGTTCACGCCGGTGATGGCGGCCCACTCCGGCCCAGGCGTCGTCGGCGTGGCCTTTCGCTGCCTGGAACGCGCGGGCGCGACGGCCGGCTCGCCTGCCTTGGCGGCGAGATAAGGACAAACGATGCAACGCAAAGACGTCTTGTACGAGAAGAGCGAGCATATCGCCTTTGTGACCCTCAACCGCCCGGAGCGAATGAATGCCCTTGGGGGCACGCTGGAGCGCGATCTGAACGAGGCTTTGCGCGAAGCGCAATCGGACGCCGACGTGCGCGTCGTCATCCTTGCCGCATCGGGCAAAGCCTTTTGTGCCGGACTGGACGTCAAGGAGCGCAGCGAGCGCGGCGGTCCGGTGAAGCGTGTTGGGATGGACCGCTACCGTGGCCTGGAAACGCCGCGCATCATCTTGGGGATGGACACGCCAATCATCGCGGAGGTGAACGGGCCTGCCGTCGGCTGGGGCTTTGAGCTGGCGATGCTCTGCGACTATCGCATCGCCGCCGAAGAGGCGCGCGGCGGCGATATCCATGCGAAGCGCGGCCTGGTGCCCGATGCCGCCGCGCCGCTGGTGCTGCCGCGCGTGCTCGGCTGGTCGAACGCCAGCAAGGTGCTCTTCACCGGCGACACCTTCACCGCTGCCGAGCTGAAGGAGATGGGCGCCTGGAACGAAGTGGTGCCTCAGGCCGAACTTCGCAAGGCGACGCTGGCCTTTGCGAAACGTATCGCCTGCAACGCGCCCCTGGCCGTCAAGATGACGAAGCGCATGATGCGCCTTTCGATGCCTGCGCCGCTGGACGATATGCTGGACTTCTCCTGGCTCATCGCGAATGACCTTCTTTTCTCCGAGGACTCCCTGGAAGGCTTCCGCGCGTTCACGGAGAAGCGCGAGCCGAAGTTCAAAGGCCGATAGCGATGGGCGCGGACGGCGTGCTCTCCGTCGTCGATCTGGGGCTCAAGGACTATGGCGACGCCTTAACCCTTCAGCGCGCCTTGCGGGAGGATCGCATCGCACGGCGTGTGGACGATACGCTGTTGCTGCTGGAGCACCCGCCAACGATCACCCTCGGCCGCCGCGCCACCGCCGATGAGCTGCGCATGACTGAGGAGCAGATGCGCTCCTTGGGCATCGGCATCCACCAGACCGAGCGCGGCGGCAAATCGACCTATCACGGGCCGGGCCAGCTTGTCGCCTACCCCATCATCGACCTGCGCGCCCGTGGCCTCAGCGTGCCGCGATTTGTCCACCTGCTTGAGGAGACCGTCATCCGCTATCTCGCGAGCGCTGGCTTGCAGGCGTCGCGGCGGCCCGGCTACCCGGGCGTGTGGGCGAGCGGCAACAAGGTCGCGGCGATAGGCGTCCACCTGAAGCAGTGGGTGAGCATGCACGGCTTTGCCGTGAACGTAGACCCGGACATGCGCCACTTCGACGCGATCGTGGCCTGCGGCATCGCGGACGCGGGAGTCACCTCGATGGCGAGGGAGATGCGCCGAAGCTTTGCGATGAGCGATGTGAAGGTGGGGATAGCGCGCGCCTTCTCTGATGTGTTTGGCTATAGCAAGCTCCAGTGGCATAATGCCGTGGCCTTCCCGGAGAGCGTTATCCCGGCTATACCCAAGGCCAAGTAGGCTGTTGTTGTCTTCCCAAGCCGAACTGAAAAACGAGGCGCTTGAATCTTCAGGTGCGCCTCTCTCTTCTTATCGTTGGGTCATCGCGGCGGGTGTTGTCATATCCAACTGGAGTCTCGTCATTCCTTCCCTCTCCTTCGGCATCCTTCTGCCCGAGATTCGCACCTCGTTCCCAATGACCGACACCCAGGCCGGGTGGCTCAGCTCGTCGGCTCGCATCGGCAACGTGCTCCTCGCTATAGCGTCGGTCTTCATCTTCGCCAGGACCAATCCCCTCAAGCTCCTCCGCACGACGATCTTCTTAGGGGCGGGCTTCACCTTCATGATGGCGGCAGCGATGAACTTTTGGATGATGGCGGTGGCTCGGTTGGCCTTTGGCGCGAGCTTTTCCGCGCGCACGCCGTCGCGGCCCCTCTTGTCGCAGCAGTGGTTCCCCTTGCGAGAGATACCTGTGCTCAACGGCATCGTCATCGGCCTGACAAGCCTTGCCGAATTCTTTGCGCTGGCTGCGACGCCTTTCATCTTGGCCTGGGTGGGGAACTGGCGGACGACGCTCTCCATCTACGGGGCCTTTGTGAGCGCTGTCTTTCTCGCCTGGATGGTCTTGGGCAAGGAGCGGATCACGCCCGACTACCTGAAAAAGGCGGCCGCTC
>CAMAVV010000110.1 GCA_945861815.1 Thermoflexus hugenholtzii JAD2 | reverse complement strand
GAACGCACGTAGCTACCATGTTGTCGATATCCGGCCGCTTCGAAACACCGGCCTTGATATAGATGACGCGCCGTCCCGTCATCTTCAACTCCTCAACAGAGCGTCGCCCCCATTCCTCGTTGATATCGACGACGGCAATATGCGCCCCTTCTTTAGCGAACTCCTCGGCGATGCCCTTGCCGACGCCCACGCCGGCCCCTGTGACAATCGCAATCTTATCTTTGAGCTTCATCCACGCCTCTCATAGCCATGCCTAGCGATGGGAGTGTAGCGTTACAAGGCGCTGAAAGGTAGAGGGCTGCATCGCACCGCCGACGGATGGCAAAGATCTGACGACTCTTGTCTCGGCAAATAGAGTCGCCCAAACACAAGCGCTGCCTATTAAGCGCCCCTCCGATGTACTATTGGAGTGCCTATTCCCTTATCTTGTCACGGAGGAAAATATGTACCTCGAAAGACTACGCATGACGGGGAAAACGGCCATCGTCGCGGGCGGCGGCGCAGGCATGGGCCTCGCCATCGCACAAGCCATCGCCGAGGCTGGCGGCCGCGTCGCCATCGTCGATCTCGATAAGGCCCGCGCCGATAAGGCCGCCCGCGACGTCTCAGCGCAAGGCACCGGGGTCATGAGCCTGGCCGCCAACGTCACTGACTCGAAAGAAGTCGACCGCGTCGTCAGCGAAGTAACCGCGCGCTGGGGCGGCTTCGACTCAATGGTGACCGTCATCGGCGGCCAACAAGGCATCGCCCCCTGGGTGAACGCCGGAGAGACCAAGGAGGCCGATTGGGAGAAGCTCCTCAACCTCAACCTTACCCACGCCTTCCTCTTGGCAAAGGCGGCGATGAACCATTACGTCAAACGCGGCGTGCCAGGCTCTTTTCTCAGCATCTCCTCGGTGAATGGCCTGCTGAGCGCACCGCGTCATGCCGCCTATGGCGCAGCAAAAGCAGGGCTGATCAGCCTCACGCGCACCCTCGCCTTGGAGTACGGCAATAAAGGCATCCGCGTCAACAGCATCGCCCCTGGGACCATCATGACGGAGCGTAGCGCACCAGGCTACAGCGAGGCTGATATCAAACGTTTCAACGGCATCATTCCCCTGGGGCGCATCGGCAAGACGGAAGAGATCGCAAGCGTGGCGCTCTTCTTGCTCTCTGATCTAGCGGCCTACGTCACAGGCCAGACCGTCGTCGTCGATGGCGGCGTCATGGCCACATATCCATTCAGCCTGCAAAAAGCGGATTCGTAAAGCCAAGATCGCCTGGGAGAACGCGGTGGCGGTACACGGGTTCAACTGACGCTTAGGCGTAGTGCCCCAGGTAATAGCCGCCCAGGATGTGCACATGGGCGTGGTCCTGGCTTTGCATCGCGTCGTGCCCCACGTTCGTGATGAGGCGGTAGCCGTTGGGGCAAAACTTCTCGCCCATCTGGATCGCCACCTCGCCAACGCGCCCCAGGTTCTTCCATAGCTCTTGCTGGGCCATATGACTCTTCGGCATCGCGAGAAGCATCACAGGCGCCCACTGCAATATGTTTTCGATGACGATGACCTCGTCATCCTCGTAACGGATCGTCCCTGGCGAGCGGCGCGCGATGATTTCGCAAAAGACGCAATATGCGGCCATAGGCTATTGGGAGGCTCGCCCGCGCGGCTTCTGCCTGGTGGATTGATGTGACGTTTGCGGCGGCTTTTCCCGGCCTGTCCGGTAGTCGCCGACGCGTATCTCAAAGACGTTGCTCAGCCGGGGGTCGTTGATCCGCGAACGGATGCGCTCATCCATCTCATCGGGAACCATCCGCGACGTGATGACCGTTCGAAGCTCGTTCAGCGAGCGATAGTTCAGCAGCAGGTCCATCTTCTCCTGCACCCACGGCGACGAGGATGCCTCCATAAAGTCGTCCAGGATGAGAAGCCCGGCGCGCTTCACCCGGTCGAATATCTCATAGGCAGGGCCAGCCTCTTTCTCCCTGGAGAGGTTCGAGCGGAGGAAGTCCAGGAAGTCAGGGACAAGGACAAAGAGGACGTCGTCCCCGCGCTTGCGCCGTTCGTTGGCAATGGCCATCGCCAGGTGCGTCTTGCCGCAGCCGCTCCCGCCGATAAGGACGAGCCAGCCTTCCGGGTTCTTCGCATAGCCCTTCGCCAGGTTGTGCGCCTCGTGCAAGTTATCGCGCAGCGGCCCCTTCAGGTCCATGCCATCAGGGTCAAAGGTCTCGAAGGAGAGCCTGGGGAGGACGATGTCCAGCCGCTCCGTGCCGTGGGCGCTGTGTCCAGGCTTGCGCGCCAGGGCCACGATCTGGCTGATGCCCGGGTCGCCGAGGCGCGCGCTCAGGCGGTCGTCCAGCTTCTCCAGGGGACCGTCAGTAGTAACGATGGTGGAGAGGCGGTTGTTATAGCGGTGGCCAAGAATCTGATTCAGCTTCTCCAAGGCCCAGGGCGTGGGACTCTCATAACCAACGTCGTCCAGGATAAGCAAGGAAGCGCTGCGCACCTGCTCGAAGAGTTCGTCATAGGCGATATCGCTGTTGGGGGCATAGGTGGCGCGCAGATGGTCCAGCAGATCGGCGGCAGAGATAAAAAGGACAGGGTCGCCTTGGCGCATGCGCTCGTTGGCGATTGCGGCGGCTAGGCGCGTCTTCCCAGTGCCTGGCGGCCCCATGATGACGAGCCACCCTTGTGGATCGGCGGCATACTTCTTGGCAACGGCAACGGCGGTGGCGAGGAAGAGCGTCGCGCCCTCAGGCTCTTTCCCCGTGTTGAACTGCTCATCGAGGGCGGCGAAGGTGACGTTGGTCAGCGAGCCAAGGTTGCTGTAGCGCGCTAGGCGGTCGGGACGCTTGGCCTCCTGTTCGGCCAGCAGGCACTGGCACGGGAAGAGCCTCCCGAACTCGGGGTCGTTCAGCGGCACGTCCTTGCGCACCCAGCCGATGCCGCCGCATCGCGGGCAGAGGCCGGCGTCACTGCTAGCCCCGGCGCTTGACGATGTAACCGCCCTTATATTCTCGGGGCTGTTCGTCAGCCCGTACTTTTTGAGAACGTCCTTGATACTTTCCACTGAACCGCCCTTGCTCTTGCCAGTTCTCCAAGATTCGCTGGATATATCGCCAGCTTCGCTTATTCAGCCGCACCGCCTCGCGAAAGGCCTCTTCGATAAACTCCGCCGGATATTCCGTCTCCGCCTCTTTCAGCTCCTCCGCGATAAGCGGCGTCAGCAGCCCGATGTTCCGTTCGTACAACTCAAATATCGTGCGCTTGGCCGATGCCGCTTCCGCCAGGGGTTGCGCCTTCGGCATGGCGCCAAGGTCGATCTGTCCCTTGCGCACCTGGTCGATAACCCGCTGGTCTGCCGGTGTGTTGATGAAATAGAGTTCGTCGCCTGTGCCGTTCTTCTCCAGGTCTAATCGCAGCAGGGTGCCTCTCGCTACAGCCCGCCCTAGCCCTCGCGATAGCTCCTTCGCCGGGTCCTTCTCCTCCAGCGCCAGGCCCGACATCAGGTCCAGGTCTGCGCCAAGTTCCTTCGCTGTGGCGAACCGGTACGGCCCTTTCTTCCACACGAGGAGCCAGAATACATGCAATGTCACCTTGAGTTCAACAAGGTCGTCGATGAGCGGAAGGATACTACTGAAGAACAGATTAGGAAGAGGCGTCTTCTTGGCAAAATCAGGAAAGCCCTGAAAGGCGGCCATGGGCGTTTACCGCACGCGAACGAATGCGTTTTTGAAGGTCGTCGTCTTTTCGTCGAAGAAGAGTTGCACCTTCCCCGTAGGGCCGTGGCGGTGCTTCTCCACGATGAGCTCCGCAATCCCCTTGGGGTATGGCATGTCCGGGTGCAGCTTATCCCACTCCTCCTCTGCGATGATCTTGTCCTCCCGGTGGATGAACATCACCACGTCGGAATCCTGCTCGATGCTGCCGCTTTCGCGAAGGTCGAAGAGCGTGGGCCGCTGGCCGGGGCGCTGTTCAACGGCTCGGCGCAGCTGGGAGAGGGCCAGCACCGGCACATCCAAGTCGCGGGCCAGGCCCTTGAGGGAGCGCGTGATGACGCTCAATTCCTGGGTGCGGTTGGTGGAAAAACTCTGCGTCGGTTCGCCTTGCATAAGCTGCAGATAGTCGACGATGAGAAAGTCAAGGCCGGCCTCCATATGCAGGCGGCGCGCCTTGCTGCGCATCTCCACCACCGTCAGCAGCGGCGTATCGTCGATCCAGATGGGCAGCTCGGCCAGTTCGCCGATGGCCTGGTGGAGCGCTGTCTCATCCGCCTCCGGGTGGTCGCCCTGACGGAACTGGCGCAACCGCGTCGACTCGATGCGCGAGATGCTGGAGATGAGGCGGTCGACGAGCTGCTCTTTGCCCATCTCCAGGCTGAAGATGCCCACATGCGCGCCTGATTTTTTCGAGGCGTTGTAGGCCATATTGAGCGCAAGGCTGCTTTTGCCGATGCTGGGGCGCGCCGCCAGGATGATGAGGTCGGAGCGCTGGAGGCCACCAAGCAGACGGTCGAGGTCGATGTAGTTCGTGGGGATCTGCGTCGGCGCGTCGGGGCGCGTTCGCGTGGTCAGCTTCTTCTCTTCGAGATAGGTGTCGAGAACATCGCGGATATGGACGAAGTCGCGGCTGCCATCGCCGAGGCGCAACTTGAAGATAAAGTCCTCAGCCCTGCTGATCGCCGTATCGACATCCGGGTTGTTCTCGTAGCCAACGTCGGCGATGAGCTCGGCGGCGCGGATGAGTCGGCGCATCATCGACGTGCGCTGGACGATGCGCGCGTAGTGCTCGATGTGCGCCGACGTGGGGACCTTGACGAGGAGCGCGGCGATGAACCCAGGGCCCCCCATCGTTTCAAGGACGCCACGGCGCTGGAGCTCGTGGGTCAGGGTGATCTGGTTGATCGGCTCGCTGCGTTCAAAGAGGGCGACGCACGACTGGAAGGCGGCGCGATTGCGGTCGGAGGAGAAGTCATCGGCCTTGATGAAGACGGCGATGCGAGGGAGAGTCTGGCCGTCGATCAGAAGGGAGCCGATGACCGCATCTTCCGCCTCCTGGTCCTGGGGCGGCAATCGATTCGGGTACACGGCGCCCCCTTAGCTGGCGGCTGTGGCTTCTTCTTCGGCGGGGGCCTCGGCTGCCTTGGCCTTGGCCTCCGGCCTCTTCTTCTTCTCGGGCTTCCCGGGCTTCTCCGCCTTCTCACCTTCGAGCGACTGAAGGACTTCCTCGGCCGTCGGCTCTTCCACAGCCTCGCCTGAGGCAACGACGGACACCTTCACCTTTGGCTCGATGCCTTGGAAGAGCTTCACCGGCACGCTGAAGCTGCCTAAGGTGCGGATGGGGTCCATGATGAGACGGCGGCGGTCGATGGGCCTGCCTGCGACCTTGGATATCTCCTCGGCGACCATGGCGTTGGTGATGGAGCCGTAGAGGCGATCGTTGCGGCCTGCGCGCGCGATGATCGTGATCGTGGTGCTGCTGAGCTTATCGGCCATCTGCTTCATATCGGTCTCGGCAACCACCTTGCGCTTGGAGGCCGCAGACTGGAGACCCTTCACTCGATTCATCTGGTCGGCGGTGGCGCGCACGGCGAGCTTCTGGGGAAGGAGGAAGTTCCGGGCAAAGCCGGGCTTCACTTCCTTGACATCGCCTGCGTAGGCCGTGCCCATCACATCTTGGATAAAGAGAACCTTCATAGACACACCATCCTAAAGTCGATAGAAAGGGGAAGACGAGAGACGCAGTCCATTATAAGAGAGGACAGGCTTCAGGACAAGGAGCCGTTATATTCTCCGTAGAAATCCGACAGTCGTTAGGCTCCTTTCGTGAGGGGCGGGCGTAAACCGAGACCTAGGTGCGGACGGTGGTAATGATAGCGCTCTAAGAAGGCCTCTGCGGCACCCTGACAGACAGGCAAGTCCGCCACGC